>NZ_QKRU01000080.1:0-31560 GCF_003234055.1 Pseudomonas sp. 57B-090624 | reverse complement strand
AGGCTGAAGCCTTGGGTACGACCGATTTGAATGGTGGCGCGCTCTTCAACGCTGAGTTCGGTATAAGACATAGGGGCAGCACCGTACCGGAAAGGTCAGGTGTTGCACTCAGTTTTTGCCGCCGCCCATTTTCACTCCAGCTACGCATGACACGCAGAGGAAAGCCTTGTTTTAATTAAACTTATTAGAAAACAATAATAATCTTCAACCACAAAAATCGACTGGCCACTCCAAATTCCACATCAACGATAAGTAGATTCCCACATCAGAATATAACCAGTTGTCGACCCAGCCCGACCATCGCCAAAAACTCTCCCTTCCAATTATGTACATCCCGGCTGGATAGTTAGAGCTTGCACATACATTCCCGAGGGATGTATAGATTTTGAATCAGCTACTAATTCATAGGCATTACGTACACTAATCCATTCGTATCAACCTGTTCATCGACGGCGTTCCTCTGAGCGAAGCATCCGAAGTAAACGTCGCAATGACCAAGCTCACACCAATACCCCCTAGATGGAGTACGCACGAGTTCGATCAACTGCACCGTTCCGTCCTTAACCTCCTCTAGGGCATGTGGCCCTTTGTATGCGCTAACTCCATACCGTTTTCCTACTCCTCATCGCTCACCACCGGCGTCTACAAGACGCGCTTCGCCGAGGACAACCGCCTGGTCTTCTTCATCAAGCAGCAGCCCTCCTTCCAGGTGGCATTCGTGAACCCCTTCGCCACCGATGCCGACAGCAAGCCCCTCAGCCGGCTGAGCGCGCAGGAGCGGCAGGAGGTGATCGACTACTGCCGGTATCGCCTGGGGATCGAAACGGAATTGAAGACGCAGGACGAGCTCGACAACTGCGAAGGGGCATCGCCGTAATCGACCGGGCTCAGCGCCCTCTTCCGGCTGCTGGCCAGGCTCACCGCCAGGCCGGCAGACGCCCCGTTCGAAACTTACGGAATTTCCCCACAGGGCAACGACCTTGTCCGCCGCCGCCCCTCGCCAATACCGTTCAGCCAGCCCGGTGCGCCCACGGGCTGTGCGGACGGCCGCCGTGACCGGCCATGTCCTACCCCCAACAAGACGGCACAGTGCGATTCGCTCGAAGGTCCCGGACCTTCGAGCGAGGCCAGAGCCGAGCAGGAGGAAACATGGAACTCGCCTTCGATCGCTACCCCCAGCAGCCCCACGGTGGAACCCTGGTCAACCAGGTGGTGCCCGCCGACCGGGTACGGGCAGAAATAGCGCGCTCCCGCGCATTGCCGTCGATCCGCATCGACCTGGAGGCGGTGATCACCATCGAGATGATCACCACCGGCGTGCTCTCGCCCAACAAGGGCTTCATGAACCAGGCCGACTACCTGTCGGTGCTGGGCAATGGCCGGCTGGCCAATGGCACGGTGTGGCCGGTGCCGCTGAGCTTCGCGCCGGTGGGCGAGCGCAACCGCGAGGTGATCGCCGCCCTGGCGGTGGGCGATGAAGTGGCCCTGATCGACGAGCGCAACGAGCCGGTGGCCATCCTCGCCATCGACGACATCTTCGATTACGACAAGGAGGAGCGCGCCCGCCAGCTGTTCGGCACCACCGACCGCAACCACCCCGGCGTGGACGCCATCCACCGGCGCATGGGCGACGTGGCCCTGGGCGGCCCGCTGCAGCTGCTGCAACGGGTCGACTGGGGCCCCTTCGAATCATTGCGCCTGGAGCCCCGGGACACCTGGAGGCGCTTCTACGAAGAACGCGGCTTCCGCTCCGTGGCCGGCTTCATCACCGGCGCCAACCCGCTGCACCGCGGCCACGAATACATCCACCGCAACGCCCTGGAGGGCATCGACGGCCTGCTGCTGCAACCGCTGGTGGAAATGGCCAAGCGTGAATACGTGCGCCACGAATACCGCATGCAGGCCTACCGCAACGTGTTGGAAACCTACTACCCGAAGGACCGCGCCATGCTCTCGCCGCTGCGGGTCACCTACATCTTCGCCGGCCCCCGGGAGACGGTGCTGCACGCCCTGATCATGAAGAACTACGGCTGCACCCACGCGCTGATCGGCCGCGACCACGCGGGGATCGGCAGCTACTACGACAAGTACGCCAGCCACAGCATCTTCGACCAGTTCACCCCGGACGAGCTGGGCATCGAGGTGCGCCTGTTCCACGAGGTGTTCTACTGCGTGCGCTGCGCCAGCCACGCCACGACCGAAACCTGCCCCCACGACGAGCGCTACCGGCTGAACATTTCCGGCACCGGCATCCGCGAGATGCTGCGCCACGGCCTGGTGCCGCCCAAGGAGGTGGTGCGCCCGGAGTCGGCCCTGGCGGCCATGCAGGGCATCCAGCCCAAGGGCCTGGGGGACGACGGCGAAGGCACCCTGCCCGTGGCCAAGGTGATCCAGAGCCTGTTCCCCTTCTACACCCGCTTCACCCGCCTGGGCGGCGTACTGCGCCAGCAGCCCCTGGAAGCGGACGCCCTCACCGTGCGCGACCTGGAACTGGCCTGCCACGAGGCGCGCAGCCACACAGGCGATGTCTACGACGGCGTCTACCGCGAGTACACCGCCCTGCTGGACCACAACCGCAGCCTGCAGCCGGCCTGGGTGGAGGACGCGCGCGACGCCCTGCACCGGCAGCAGCGGCGCCTGCTCGATGACCTGGACGAGAAATTCAGCCAGGCGCCGGAGCTCGCGTCCGATGAGTTCATGTACCAGGGCCAGGCGGAAGTGCAGCAGGAACTGAGCGCCGCCCGTGCGCTGCTCGACGACATCCCGGCGGCGGTGGACGCCAACCGCCTGGCCAACCGCACCTGGAACAGCCTGCCCTACCCCCGCTATCGCGGCGCCGACGACGCCTGAACCCACACCCCACGGCAGCGCTGCCCATGGCTGCCGTGGGGACCTTGGGCCAACGTCCCCCTCCGTTCGAAAAAAATTGTCGAGTCCTGCATCCATAACGATGCCTGGCGGGTAGTACAGATGGGCAGCCCGAATCTGCCTCTTCGATTACCTATCAGGAGATCGCCCCATGAACGTAAAACCTGCCAGTGGCCTGCTCAGCGGCCTCGTCCTGTGCCTCGCCCTGCAAAGCCTCAATGCCCAGGCGGCCGTGCCCGACGCCGTGAAGGTGCCCGATGGCCACAAGCTCGTGCTCGAAACCGTCGGCGTGGGCGAAATCACCTACGAATGCCGTGACAAGGCAGGTGCGCCAGGCCAGACCGAGTGGTTTTTCGTCGGCCCCAAGGCCGTGCTCAATGACCGGGCCGGAAAGCCGGTAGGGGACTACTTCGGGCCGCCGGCCACCTGGCAGGCCCGTGACGGGTCGAAGATCACCGGCACGCAGGTGGCCGTCGCGCCGGCCGGCACGGGCGATATCCCGTACCAGTTGGTCAAGGCCAACCCTGCCGAGGGCAAGGGCGCCATGAGCGGCGTCAGCTTCGTGCAGCGCCTGGCGACCCGGGGTGGCGTCGCGCCCAGCGATACCTGCGCCGCCGAGAACAAGGGGCAGCGGCAGGTCGTCAAGTACCAGGCCGACTACCTATTCTGGGGGGCCAACTGAGCTCGCCCGGGCAGGCGCGAGGCGAGCCGTCGGCTACGCTCAACGACACACCCCGGCCAGACGGGCCGGGGCACCCTCGAGCGCAGAAAGTGGACCAGCCTGCCAGCACCTTCGATTACCAGAGCCACCTCGACGCCTGCGCCCGAGGTGAGCGGCCGGCCTTGCAGGCGCTCTACGATCAGGAAGGTGCGCGGCTGCTCGGCGTGGCCCGCCGCATCGTGCGGGACGACGCCCTGGCCGAAGACATCGTGCACGATGCCTTCATCCGTATCTGGACGCGCGCTGCCAGCTTCGACCCGGCGCGTGGCTCCGCGCGCGGCTGGATCTACAGCATCACGCGGAACCTGGCGCTGAACCATATCCGCGATGGTGCCCGAGAGGTGCCCCTGGATGATGCAGGTGCGGCGGTGCTGCACGCGCAGGTGGCGGAGGTGGACGACAGCCTGGCGGCGCACGGTTCAGCCAGAATTCATCAATGCCTGGAGCAGCTGGAGCCGGCGCGGCGGCGCTGCATCCTGCATGCCTACGTCGACGGCTGCACGCATGCCGAAATCGCCGCCCTGCTCGGCGCGCCCTTGGGCACGGTCAAGGCGTGGATCAAGCGCAGCCTGGCGTCACTGCGGGAGTGCATGGGATGAACACCGAGCACAATGGCACCGGCCCCGAAGACCTGGACACCCTCGCCGGGGAATACGTACTGGGCAGCCTGCCGGCCAGCCAATGGCATGCCGTGCATGAGCGCCTCAAGCACGACGCCGATCTGCGCTCAGCCGTGGCTGCCTGGGAGAACCGCCTGCTGGAGCTGACCGCGACCGTCGAGCCGAAAACCCCCAGCCCACGCCTGTGGAGCCGGGTATCCCGCACCCTGGACGCGCTCAATGGCGACGCCAAGGCACCGCGGCAGGTGGCCGTACCCTGGCATCGGCGCTTGGGCGTATGGCGGGGCCTGGCGGGCGCCGGGCTGGCCGCAAGCCTGGTGCTGGCGACGATGCTGCTGACCACCAGCGCACCGCGCATCACCTACATGGTGGTGTTGGTGGCCCCCACCGACCAGACCCCCGGCTGGGTGGTGCAGGCCAGTGACAGCCGCCGGGTCCAGCTGATCCCGCTCGGGCGTAGCGAGGTTCCGGGCGACAAAGTGCTGCAGTTCTGGACCAAGGCGGAGGGCTGGCAAGCGCCGGTATCCCTCGGCTTGGTCAAGCCTGGCGCGCAACTCAGCGTGCCCCTGGACCAATTGCCGCCGCTGGAGCCGAGCCAGTTGTTCGAGCTGACCCTGGAAAACCCGGGTGGCTCCACCACGGGCCGGCCGATGGGGCCCGTTCAGTTCATTGGTCGGGCGGTGAAGGTCATCTAGCAGATTCAACCCTCTGTAAAATGAGCAGCTCACGACCCGGGCGGCACTCGTGAACTCCTTCGCCACCGATGCCGATAGCAAGCCCCTCAGCACGCGAGCGAACAGGAGCGGCAGGAGGTGATCGGCTACTGCCGGTATTGCCCGGGTATCGAAACGAAACTGAAGATTCAGGAAGCGTTGGATAGCTGCAGATAACGCTGACCCTGTACCTTGCCGACCTGCTACTCGACGCAACTGACGGAATGGACGCCATGCACCTGCTCTACCCCTCATCACCCGATAACCCGAACATCCCGGACGAGACATTTGCCGAAGAGTTTGCAGCGGCCAAGGCGGCCGGCCTCGGTTGCTCGCTGTTCTCCTGCGAGGAGCTGGAGCTGCAACGCTTCAAGCCGAAGCCTGCCTTCGAAGAAGGGGCCCGTGTCCTGTACCGGGGCTGGATGCTGACGCCGGATGCCTACGGCTACCTGCATGCGTCCATCGCCAGCCAAGGCGCCATTCCCATAACCAGCCCGGCGCAATACCGGCATTGCCACCACCTGCCCGAGTGGTATCCGCAATGTCGGGACCTGACCCCCGCCACCCTGGTGCTTCCCCGTGACGCCGACTTCGCCGCCGCGCTGGCCGAGGCGGGCTGGTCCGCCTGCTTCGTGAAGGACTACGTGAAATCGCTGACCACCCAGCGCGGCTCCGTCGCCCAAAACGCGGACGAAGTGGTCGAGATCATTGCCCTTATCGAACGCTATCGCGGCGAGCTGGAAGGCGGCATCTGCCTGAGGCAATTCGAGCCACTCATCCCGGAAACGGAAGAGCGCTATTTCGTCCTCGACGGCCGCGCCCATGGCCGGAGCGACGAGGTGCCAGCACTCGTCCACGACATCGCCCAACGCGTGCCCTGCCCCTTCTTCTCGGTCGACCTGGTTGCCTCTGAGACCGGCGCCCTGCGCCTGGTGGAGCTGGGCGACGGGCAGGTCTCCGACCGCAAGGAATGGCCGGCAGAACGCTTTGTGGTCATGTTGTGCTCAGCGGTCTCGACTTGAGCCCGCAGCGAAGCCAAGAGCCCCAGACCGAGACCACTCAGGACGCAGTATCCAAGGCCCCCATGAACAACCGATTGACTTTTCTGCTGGCACTGTTGGCTCTCTGCCCCGCCGCAGCCAATGCCGAGTGCGTCGCGGTGCTCTGGATACCCTTCGACGCGGAGCTCTACTCACCGGAAAGCGAGGCCACCATCGAAGAGCGGGCGTTCGAGCGAACCTCTATTCCTCTGGCCATGGCCAAGAGGCTGAGCCCCGCTGATGCTTCGTCGAGTGCCGTTCGCGAATACGATCCGCATAACACCCGAGCGCTGATAAAGGTCCGCGATAAGCCCTTCTTCATCGACCGTTTTGGATGGACCAGACAGGGAGAGCACTACGGCAAGATCGCCATCAGCCAGATTGAAGATGCGTTGTCTTCCAGCTGCTCCGACGCGCCCTAGCCGCGTGAATCGCCCCTACTTTCTCGCCAGGAACACCGCCAGCGCCGCAAAACGCCTGCGTGCCTCCCAGGCAAACAGGCGGTTGGCCAATGGGTCGAGCAGCACGCCCAGCCAACGCGGCCGCAGCGTCAGGCTGAAGCTGTAGATGAGCTCGGAGCGCCCCGTTTCGATATCGCGGTGGCGCATCGACGCCGCCCACGACTCGAACAGCCCCGTCGGCGCCACCAGCATGGCTGCCGCCACCTTGCCCGGCTGGTAGTTCACGAAGCGGGTACGCATCGCCAGCAGGCGCTTCCAGCCTTTGCCCCGATTGAAGGAAACCGCGCCGATGGAGGGGTGGCTGTCACCCGTTTCCATATGCGCGACGGCCAGCAACGTGTCCCACTGCAACCGCACACGATGGTTATGGAAGGCTTCGAAGGCGTCTGCGGCGGAGGCCGGCATGATCAGGGTGAAACGGTGGGTGCTCACGAGACTTGCGCCAGAAGAAAGCCAGCGGCCAAGAGTAGATCAAGAAGGGGCCTTTAAAGTGAACTGCATCTGCCAAACGAAGCGACGCCCTCAGTTCAGGACTAAGAGGCGTCGCTTCCGTGGGCAGTCAGGAAGCAAGTGCTTTCAAGGAGGCGGCGACATCGCTGTCCACGCAGAGGACTGCAGCGCCCTTTTGCTGTATGCAGGCCTTCCGGTCGCCTGTGGTCAGGAAGAAAACCTTGCGCCCTTCAAGCCTGAACCAGCCCGCACGAAAGCCATAGGTCGCGATGCCATTCAGCCGAACACTGCTCTCCAACGCCTCCCTGTCTGCCGGTAGAACCTTGAGCCCCTCGACTGGCCACGAAGCGCTGTAGAACCCCGACCGCACATGAAGTGTTCCTTCATTCACATACACCTTGCCCCCCGCCTGGAAGACCAGGTACCCCTGCAGCAACGAGTAGAGAACGCCCCCCACCAGAACACTCTTCAAGCTGATGCTCTTGCTGATCAACAGATCTGCACCGAGCATCACCGCCACTGGCAATACCGCGATCAGCAGGCTGTTCAACAGCATTGATTTGAAACTGAGAGAAACCGTTACCACGTCCATTCAGAAGATCCCCCGAGGAATACTGAATAGCAATCATTGTCATCCCCAAAATGAAAGTCCATTGCGGGAAAATGCGGCTCTTCTCGCTTGAAAAATCAGGAGCAGCTCTGGGCTGCAGTGGGATGGGGCTTGAAGCAAGCGCCAGAAGAAAAGGCTTACGCCAGAATCGACGCCATCCAAGAACCGGAAAAAGAATTCGTCATTGATCCAGGCATTCCGCTTATTGGAGATTTCCTCCAGGGCTGGATTCGCCAACTAAAACACGCGAAAAGGCATGAGCCATTTCACGCTCGGCATCAGACAAGACCCTGTCGTACCCGCGACATATCACTTGCCCCTGCATTCAAGGGAGGTCCCCCATGTTGAACCTGGAAAAGATCATCGGAAGAGGTACCTGGCGATACGTGGGTCAACGCGTGCAGGGCCTGCAAATCCAGGCCATCCCCATCGCGGGCAAGTCCATTGAACTCATCGCGAAGAAACTGGGTGGTACCGCCTACCAGATAGGCCGTATCCATACCGAGAATGCCTTCGTGGTGAAGAAAGGGGTCCTGTCACTGCTGTACGTGAGGCCGGACTACAGGGGATACCGCCGCACAGCCGGCCTGGTTTTCGCCCCCTGCTCCTGGAAGGTCGACTACGACCATGCGCTGAGCAGGAACCTCGCTGGCCAGCTGGGTTACGCCTACGTGCTGATGCTGCGGGTTGTGCCAAGAATCAACCGCTCGCACGGCCACCTCGAACGAAACCTGAAGGAGAGTGAGGACGTACCGGACATCTGCTTCGCCGATGAACGAATCCGAGGCAAATGGATAGGTCGCTCCGCGAGCAGGCTGCTGACGCCTCCTGGCGCCTTCTCGGCAAATCAGACGACCCCATACGGGCTGACGTTGCGGCAAGCCGGCCAATGGGGCTTCGCGATGGGGGTGGAGGATGACGACAGGGACATTCCCGGCCTCAAGCCGATTACCGACCTGGGCCCCCGCACGTGACGTAACGGCGCGGCTTAGTGAGAGCCGTGAATACAGCCCCGCTGCCGCAACCCGATGCAATTGCCCCAGGGGTCGCGCACCTGGCAGATGCGGTCGCCGTCTTCCAGCGCCAGCGGCCCTCGATACAACGAGGCGCCAAGCTGTACGAGGCGCAGCACTTCGGCATCCAGATCAGCCACCGCCCAGTAGACGACGGTGCCCGCCGCGCCGCTGGCGACCTTGTCGTCGGCGTTGACGATCTCCAGCACCACGCCGCCCATCTCCAGGTGCCCGTAGTCATCCGTCGGTGGCGACACGCGCTTCGCCTCGGGAAAGGCGCGCTGGTACCAGTCGGCGGCTGCACGCCAGTCGCCGACGTGAAGGAGGATGGACAGGATGCGGGGCTCGGGCATGGGTCAGGTCCGATACTTTCAAGCACCCCAGCGCTTGGTCATGTTCTTCTTCCACGGCATGTAGCGGACCTCGACGGTGTAGTTGGGTCCCGCCTCCGGCGACGGATAGAAGGGCATGTCGTGAGGCTTGAGCGCTGCGCAGCGTTGTTCTAGGCGCTGGCGGAGCGCTTCATCGGGATGGAATGCGTAGGGTTGGTTTGGGTGGGGCCCCAGCGTGACTCGGCACGTCTGCCGCTGGCCTTCCACATCGGGAGTGATGAGAAAGAACGCTCGCCCGACGGAGTCGATCGCCTCCTCCTTGAACACCGTGTGCCACAGGTAGTTGTCCTGCGCGAAACGCTCGGTGTAGCGCATTTGTGCTTTGAGCTGATCGAGTGAAACGCTCGGGAAGATCATGGGGGCATGGATGGTGGCCGGCCCATCGTCAGGACGTATCGAGAGGGGAGTCGGAGGCAAGATCACATCCCAGCACATCGCAGACAGCTGCTTTGCCAGCCTGGGGTTGAAAGGAGGCGATTCCGCTCTCGGCTTCGAAAGTGGCCTGGCTTGGCAACTGACGAGTCCACCACGCGATTCAACAAGCAGCACCAACTGGACACTCCCCACCGGCATCCCGTCTGCAGCAGCCAACCCGAGCTCGCGCAGGCTGTCCTGCATTTGCCTCGCATAGGCCTGTTCCTCGGTCTCAACGGGTGGGACAGGCGCCAAGTACGTGCACGCCGAAAGGCCGCACATGGCAACAGTGCCCATTAACATTTTCCGCATGGGAGTCTTCCTGATTACAAAGAGCGTCCAGAACGGCGCCATCCGAGGCCATTGCCTCGCCCGCGATGTATCGGACAGTGGGAGGTACCGTCCTCCAGCGCAGCGGCCAGAGGATGCAGAACGAGGGATCAAGCCCTGACCACAAGGGTCCTCGCTGCATGGTCGCCAAGACGCTGGCGGCGCTGCCCGAAGATGAAGATCACGTCGAAGATGCCGAGCAGGCCCACCAGCCCGCGCAGGCAGGATTTGTGCAGCTCGCCTGGGGCACCGGTCTCGCTGTCGACGACGCGGATCTTCAGCAGGCGCTTGCCGACTCCCTGCCCGTTGAACCCGTCCTTGAACAGCAGATAGGCGAACAGCAGCAGCATGCAGACCTTGCCGAAAATGTCCGGGCTGGTGGCCGGCCGGAAGAACACGAAATCGATGATGAAGCTGATCAGGCCCAGCACCAGGAGCGCGCCCCAGAAGTCGATCTGCGAGGCCACGAACCGTGCCCAGAGCGGGGCAAGTTGCTGGTCGAGCTGCTCGCGCCGAGCCGCTGCGGGAACACGGGGCGGTTGCGGCGCCACGCGCTCGCCCGGGCTCGCCTCGCGCTCGATGAGCACACCGCGGATGACCCGCTCGGCCACCTCGGTCAACCCACCCTGCTCAAGCAGATCGACCAGGACCTCCGTCCGTCTTCCGCTGTAGGTTTCTCGCAAGCGCGCTTCGGTTGCATCCATTTCAGACTTCCTTGTGATCGACAGGGTGGTGGATTCTGTGTCGCCGCCACTTCAGTCGTCAATCGCCGCAAAAAGACCGGATATCGCTGCAAACGACCTTGCCAAACACGCCCCATTACCACTCACCCTTGCACTCTCCATCGGTCTCGATAAAGTAGCGCAGCGGCGAAATGACATCACCGCAAGAACCTTCACTCAGGAACGAGTAATCCATGACCAAGATCATGATGTGCACGGCGGCGCTGGCAGTTGCGCTGCTCTCCGGTTGCGCTTCGGTACCGATGGAATCCCCCGAAAAAGACGCAGCCCTCAAGGCCTTTCCGAACCCGCCGCAGGACCAGTCTGCGGTCTACATCTTCCGCGACACGTCCCTGGGCGCTGCGCTGAAGAAGACCGTGAAGATCGATGACAAGGTGATCGGGGAAACCGCACCCAACACCTATTTCTACCGCCTGATCACCCCGGGCGCGCACGTGTTGTCGACCGAGTCCGAGTTCGGTGACAACACCCTCAACCTCAGTGCCCAGCCTGGCAAGAACCACTACGTACGCCAGTCCATCCGGATCGGTGTGTTCGCCGGCGGCGCCACTCTGAGCGAAGTCTCCGAGTCCGAAGGCAAGAAGGCCGTGGCCGACACCAAGCTGGCCCGCTGAAAACCCCGTGGATGGGGTCGGCAATCGACTCCATCCACAGCCTGCTTGCTAACCCCCCCTCCCTCATCGTTGCCCCCCTTTCTCCAAGCTGCTAAAAGCCCTCATCCCCATTCGAAAGATGAATACCGCCATGGACCACAGTGACCGTTCGAATAGTCGCGTGTTCGAGCTCGACCTGCTCCGCGCCCTGGTCGCAGTGGCCGATTGCGGCAGCTTCACCACGGCGGCCAGCCGGCTGAACTCCACCCAGTCCACCGTCAGCCAGAAGATCCGCCGCCTGGAGGAGATGGCCGGGCACCGCCTGCTGGAACGCGGCAACCGCGACGTGCTGCCCACGGACGCCGGCGAGACGCTGCTCGGCTACGCTCGGCGCATGCTGGCGCTGAACGACGAGCTGCAGGAGGCGCTGTCCGGGGCCACGGTGGCGCTGACGGTGCGCATCGGCGTGCCGGACGACTTCGCCACCGGGCGCACCACCGAGCAGCTGGCGGCGTTCAACCGCCATTACCCCCAGGTGAAGCTGGAGGTGACCAGCGGGCTGAGCCGCGACCTCTCCGCCAGCTACGACCGTGGCGAGCTGGACCTGGTGCTGCTCAAACAGCGGCAGAACGCCCGCGAGGCGGTGGCCTGCTGGCCGGAGAAGACGCGCTGGGTGGACAGCGCGAAGAACCCCTGCATCGACCTCGACCCGCTGCCCATCGTCACCTTCCCGCCGCGCGGGGTGTACCGCGACGAGATGATCGCGGCGCTGGAGGCGGTGGGCCGGCGCTGGCACATCAGCTTCACCAGTTCGAGCCTGTCGGGCATCCAGTCGGCCATTGCCGACGGCATGGGCATCGGCCTGCTGCCGCAACGGGCGGTGACGGCGGACCACGCCGTGCTGGCCAGGAAAGCTGGGCTACCCTCGGTGGACGCGTTCGAGGTGGCGCTGCTGCACCGCCCGGCGGCGGACCCGATGGTGAAGGAGCTGGCGCGTGTGCTGTCACGGGTGCTGGCGCAGGATACGAAAGGCTGACAGAGACCCGCCCGCATTCGAAAACCGAATACAGCGGATTCCAACATTTAATTTGTGCATGGATAGATCGCTGGATATCGTGCTCTCCAGCGACGGCCAGCGCCCCACGGCGCGCCGCTCCGCACCATTGCTCACCACGGCGCCGCACGCGCCGGGCAGCAAGACAACAATGAGGAAATACCCCATGGCCAAATCCACCTATTACGCGCCGCACGGCGGGCACCCGGCACAGACCGAGCTGCTCACCGACCGCGCCATGTTCACCGAAGCCTATGCCGTGATCCCCAAGGGCGTGATGCGTGACATCGTCACCAGCCACCTGCCCTTCTGGGACAACATGCGCATGTGGGTCATCGCCCGCCCGCTGTCCGGCTTCGCCGAGACCTTCTCCCAGTACATCGTCGAACTGGCTCCGCAGGGCGGCAGCGACAAGCCCGAGCAGGACCCCAACGCCGAAGCGGTGCTGTTCATCGTCGAAGGCGAGCTGACCCTGACCCTGCAAGGCCAGGTGCACAGCATGCAACCGGGCGGCTATGCCTTCATTCCGCCGGGCGCCGACTACAAGGTGCGCAACACCAGCGGCCAGCACACCCGCTTCCACTGGATCCGCAAGCACTACCAGAAGGTCGACGGCGTACCGCTGCCGGACGCCTTCGTCACCAACGAGCAGGACATCGAGCCGCGCGTGATGCCGGACACCGAAGGCCGCTGGAGCACCACCCGCTTCGTCGACATGGCCGACATGCGCCATGACATGCACGTGAACATCGTCAACTTCGAGCCGGGCGGCGTGATCCCCTTCGCCGAAACCCACGTGATGGAACACGGCCTGTACGTGCTGGAAGGCAAGGCCGTCTACCGCCTGAACCAGGACTGGGTCGAGGTGGAGGCCGGTGACTTCATGTGGCTGCGCGCCTTCTGCCCGCAAGCCTGCTACTCCGGTGGCCCGGGTCGCTTCCGCTACCTGCTGTACAAGGATGTGAACCGCCACATGCGCCTGACCCTCAACCAGGCCCATTGATCCAAACGACGGGAGCCCAGCGCTCCCGTCGTCGTTTCTGCGGTGCCGCAAAGGGCTCCGTCGCCTGGGCTTCAGCCCAGGGATGCCCCGATGAGGCCCGTTCCGGGCTGAAGCCCGGGCTACGGTGCAACCTTGCCTACCGCTTCACATGCGCCGCGAACCCCACCTCCCCCGGCGCCACATCGGGCTTCAAGGTCAGCGCGGGAATCTCGTAGTCCCCGCCGTTCTGCTGGCGATAGGCGATGGGCGTGGTGGTCCACAGCGCGTCCAGGCGCTGCCCCAGTTCCTCCTGGATGTGGGCGAAGCGGGCCGCGTCGACCCGGCTGGTGCGATGCACCACGAAGGGCGGCAGCACGTCGAAGCCGGGGTAATGCAGGATGCCGTGCTGGATGGGGAA
The DNA here is from genome assembly GCF_003234055.1 of Pseudomonas sp. 57B-090624. NCBI lineage: Bacteria > Pseudomonadati > Pseudomonadota > Gammaproteobacteria > Pseudomonadales > Pseudomonadaceae > Pseudomonas > Pseudomonas sp. 57B-090624. The sequence continues at coordinate 18,138 of NZ_QKRU01000080.1, read as the reverse complement.
CAGCAGGTCGTCCATCGGGCCGTTGATGCCACGTTCGCTGTAGTGCGAATCCCAGCCACCGGTGGTGACCAGCAGCATCGCCCGCTTGCCCGCCATCGAACCCTCGCCGTAGCGGTTGCCCCAGCGCACATCCGAATGCTCGCCCACGCCATAGGCGAAGCCGTAGGCGTACACCCGGTCGACCCAGCCCTTGAGGATCGCCGGCATCGAGAACCACCAGAGCGGGAACTGCAGGATCAGCGCATCCGCCCAGCGCAGCTTGTCCTGCTCGGCGGCGATGTCCGCGCTCTGCCGGCCACTGGCGAAGGCGAGCCTGGAATCCTGCGAGGCATCGAAGCGCGCCTCGGGGTCGCGGTCCAGGCTGTCGCCGGCATCGATGGGCGCCTTCCACCCCATGGCGTACAGGTCGGACACCTGCACCGCATGGCCGGCGGCCTCGAGGCGCTGCACGGTGAAATCCTTCAGCGCGCCGTTCAGCGAGCGGGGTTCGGGGTGGGCGAAAACGATCAGGACATTCATGGCAAACCTCCATAACGGGATGAGCGCAGGATGGTGGCCCGCCAGGTATATTGGAAATGAATAACCCATATTCCAGGTATGTGAATGAATAATCTCAGGCGTCTGGACCTCAACCTGCTGGTGACCCTCGACGTGCTGCTCGCCGAGCACAACGTCACCCGCGCCGCCGAGCGCCTGAACTTTTCCCAGCCCTCGGTGAGCGTGCACCTGGCCAAGCTGCGGGAGATCTTCGACGACCCGCTGCTGCTGCCCGGCCCGCGCGGCATGCGCCCCACCGCCCGCGCCGAGGAGCTGCGCGAGCCCCTGCGCCAGGCCCTGGAAGCCCTGGAGCGCGCCGTGGCCCCGGCCAGCCCCTTCGACCCGGCCCAGGCGCGGGACACCTGGCGCGTCGCCGCCACCGACTACGGCGAATCGGCCATCCTCCTGCCCGCCCTTGCCGGCTTGCGCGCCGCCGCACCGGGCACCCACATCGCCGTGGTCGAGATGGTGCCCTCGCGCATCGCCAAGCAGGCGGAGCTGGGCGATATCGACCTGGCCTTCCACACCGCCGAAGGCTCACCCCTCAACCTGCGCCGCCGCACCCTGTTTGCCGAGCGCTACGTGCTCGCCGGCCGCGCCGGCCACCCGCGCCTGAAGCGACGCCCGACGCTGAAGCAGTTCTGCACCCTCGACCAGGTGATCGTCTCCCCCGATGGCGGCGGCTTCTCCGGTGTCACCGACGCAGCGCTCGCCGAGCACGGCCTGGAACGCCGCGTGGTGCTCTCGGTGCCGCACTTCCTGTTCCTGCGCTCGGTATTGGAAAGCACCGACCTGGTGGCCATGCTCCCCGAACGCCTGGTGGGCAACAGCGGCACCCTGCAGGTGGTCGACGCCCCCCTGGAAGTCCCCGGCTACGAGATGGCCATGCTCTGGCACGAACGCTCCCACCGCGACCCCGCACACCAGTGGCTGCGCGAGCAGATCGTCAAGGCGGTTTGAACAAGGGGTGGCTCCCGTGGGGCATGTAGGTCGGATGCAACCCCACACCTGCGCGCACGTGGCGGCGGCTTTGGTAGGATGGCGTAGAGCGAAGCGAAACCCATGCGGTGGAGGTGGCAGCCCCCCTTGGGCGCCCGGGAAGGAGCGTGCTTGAGCGCTTGCATCAAGACCACAACAGCTAACGCAGACAGAGCCAATCCATTCACCCAGCGAACCTCCCTTCGCGAATGAATTCGCCCCCACAACGGTGCCTCCTGGCGCTAACCCGTGGGAGCGAATTCATTCGCGATGGGCATAACCGGCAGAACTGAACCCTGTCACGCCCGCTAACGAAACAGCCGTCATCGCTGTTCAGCCAGCCGGGCAGTCGCGCTATTCTTCCGCGCTTGTTCGCCCGATTCCGTTCGCCCCGATGCCCGCACCCCAGCTCGCCACGCCCGATCACCTTCCGCCCGTCCTCGCCGGCCCCATGCTGCGGCGGCTGGAGGCCCGGCGCCTGGTGTTGTGGCTGGTGGCGACTCGCGAGCTGGCGCTGAGCCTGCACCTGGCCGTCGACGGCAACGCCCGCGATTACAGGCTCGATGCCGAGGCGTGCCAGGTGGTGCCGCTGGGGCGGCACGCCTTTCTGCACCTGATCGACCTGCGCCTGGATACGCCCCTGCCCTGCGACCGGCAGATCGACTACGACCTGCGCTTCGATGGCCAGGGCATCGCCCAATGGGCGCCGCACCTGCTCTATGGCGAGGCGCAGCAGCCGGGCTTCGTGCTGCGCTCGCGCATCGACCAGTTGCTCCATGGGTCCTGCCGCAAGCCCCATCACCCGGCGGCGGAGGGCCTGCTCTGCGCCGACCGCCTGCTGGCGGCACAGCCCGCGCCGGAGCAGCGCCCGGCGCTGTTGTTGCTCAGCGGCGACCAGGTCTACGCCGACGATGTGGCCGGGCCGATGCTGCGCGCCATCCACCAGTTGATCGCCCGCCTCGGGCTGTTCGACGAGCGCCTGGACGGCGCCGTGGTCGATGACAGCCAGGCCCTCTACCGCCACCCGGCCAGCTACTACCGGCGCGCCGACCTGCTGCCGGCGCTGGAGAGCAACGAGACCCTGCGCGAGCGCTTCTTCGGGGGTTCGAAGAAACCCATCTTCACCAGCAGCAACGCCGACAACCACCTGGTGACCCTGGCCGAGGTGCTGGCCATGTACCTGCTGGTGTGGTCACCGGTGCCCTGGACGCTGCTGGAAACGGAGATGCCGTCGCTGCCGGCGGACAAGGTCGAGCGCTACCAGCTGGAGCGCCAGCGCCTGGAAGCCTTCCGCGAGGGCCTGCCGGGCGCGGCGCGGGTATTGGCCCACCTGCCGACGCTGATGATCTTCGATGACCACGACATCACCGACGACTGGAACCTCTCCGCCCAGTGGGAGCAGACCGCCTACGGCCATCCCTTCTCCAAGCGCATCATCGGCAACGCCCTGCTCGCCTACCTGCTCTGCCAGGGCTGGGGCAACGACCCGGACGCCTTCGCCGAGGTGCTGCCGAAGATCCAGGCGCTCACGACCGGCGCGCAAACGGACGGCCACCTCGCCAGCCCGGCGCTGGACGACCTGATCGACGAACTGCTGGCCTTCAACCACTGGCAATACACGCTGCCCACCACGCCGGCGCTGGTGGTGCTGGACACCCGCACGCGCCGCTGGCGCAGTGAAATGAACCTCAAGCGGCCCTCAGGCCTGCTGGACTGGGAAGCGCTGAGCGAGTTGCAGCAGGAGTTGCTCGACCATCCGTCGGCCATCATCGTCTCGCCCGCGCCGGTGTTCGGCGTGAAGCTGATCGAAACGGTGCAGAAGGTCTTCAGCTGGTTCGGCCACCCGTTGCTGGTGGACGCGGAGAACTGGATGGCCCATCGGGGAGCGGCCCAGGTGATCCTCAACATCTTCCGCCACTCGCGCACGCCGGGCAGCTACGTGATCCTCTCGGGGGACGTGCACTACTCCTTCGTCTACGAGGTGCTGATCCGCCATCGCAAGCAGGGCCCGCGCATCTGGCAGATCACCAGCAGCGGCGTGAAGAACGAATTCCCCCGGCGCCTGCTGGACGTCTTCGACCGCCTCAACCGCTGGCTCTATTCGCCCCACTCGCCGCTCAACTGGTTCACCAAGCGTCGGCGCATGCAGGTGGTGCCGCGCACCCCGGCCCACAGCAAGGCGGGCGAACGCCTGTGGAATTCGGCCGGCCTCGGCCAGGTGTTCTTCGATGCGCAGGGCCGCCCGGCGCGCATCTTCCAGCTCAACGCCGACGGCAGCGACGCCACCGAATTCCTCGACGAGCGCGACAGCCCGGGCCGCGCCTGATTGCCTGTAGCCCGGGCTCCCCCGGGGAAGGTCGATGCTCACCGATGGCGGCCCCCGGGCAGGGCCCCGGGTCGCCCCTCGTCACTGCGTCCCGAACATCGCCGTCCAGTAGATGCCCGCATCGCTTTTCGGGTCCACCGCGTAGCCGGCGCCCAGTTCGCGGTACTGCGGGTTCATCAGGTTGGCGCAATGGCCGGGGCTGGCCAGCCAGCCGTCGAGCACCTTGCGCGTGCTGTCCTGGCCGGCTGCGATGTTCTCGCCGATCAGCTGGCCGACATAGCCCGCCAGCTCGGCGCGGTCGCCGGGGGTGCGGCCGTCGCGGCCCTTGTGATCGAAGTAGTTCTGGTTGGCCATGGAGCGCGCGTGGCCTTCGGCGGCGGTGGCCAGGGTGGCGTTCCAGGCCAGCGGCGTGGTGGCGGCGAAGGCCTGGCCGCCGCACTGGCGGGGCTGGGCGCGTGCCGCGTTGATCTGTTCCAGCAGCGTCTGCCCTTCCTTCTCCCACTTGCCCAGGGCGGCGGCCAGCAGCGGCCGGGCGAGGACGATGCGCCAGTCGCGGTCCTCGCGGCTCACGCCGACATCGACGAACTGCGGGTCCAGCAATACATGGCAGAAGCTCTCCTGCAGGGCGCCCATGGCGGACTTGGCGTCACGCGGGCCGGAGAGGCTGATGGCCTGCACGTTGACCATGGGATAGGACGACTGCGCCAGCGCCTGCTGCAGGTCGCCGATGCTGCTGGCCGAGAGCACCAGGCGCGGGTCCGCCGCCAGCGGTGGCAGCTCAAGGGACGCCTCGCCCGCGCAGCTCTGCACCTGGCTGCGGTACAGGTTGATCGATTCGACCAGTTGCGACTCCTCGCTGGCTGCGGCATTGGTGGCCATGGCCACCCCGAACGCCAAAGCCGCGAGCCGCGACACGCGATGCATGCCCCCCATGGAAACCTCCCTCACCTGATAGCGCTCGTGATGCGCGATTCCAATCCGTCCGGCGCAATGCGATATCACCCCTGGCGCGCCCCAGCCTGCTTGAACAGGTGGCCGGGACGCAAGGCCGTCAGGCCCGAATACCCCGGTTGGACAACCCCGGCGGGGAAATGTGCAGCACGATGCCATCGTTCGGTACCTACGGCCATACGCAAGCGCGCCGGCCTGTCGCTATGATCGATGCATGACGCCATCCATCCCCCTGCGCAACCCCTGCCCGCCCGGCACCTGCATCTGCGAGCGCGACCAGTTGCTGGACGCGCCCGGCGCCGACCTGCGCATCCTGCGCCTCACGCGCCAGGAAGAGCTGCGCCTGCTCGAACGGCTGGAGAACATCAGCAGCCTCGACGACCTCGGGCGCCTGCAGCAGAAGATGTTCGAGCAGCTCGGCATCCGCCTGGCCATCGCCCCCGGCTTCAACGAGGTGCGCAGCGGGCGCGGCATCGAGATCGACATCGCCGAGCAGGCCGGCCTCTGCCGCAAGACCCGCCAGTCCATCCCCGCCGCCATCCGCCGCGGCCTGGAGAGGAACCCGGACGTCCTCTTCGCCCTGCTCAACGCCCACGACCTGCTGCGGGATGCGTGAGGCACATTGCGAGCGTTGATCGGCCCTGCCAAGATTGCCCGCCGCTTTTTTGCGCAAACAGGGCGACGGACGCCCCGACCCGACAAGGATGTAAAGTGCGCTACCCACTGACGCCCTACGTACTGAGCTTTGCCGCCTGCGCTTGTGCCCTGATCCTGCTGGGCATGGCCGGCGTGATAGGCATCGCCCGCAGAAACCCGCATTACAAGGCCCTGTGGCTGTCCCTGTTCAGCATCGGCGCAGCCTACCTGGTGGCCATCGCGCTACTGGTGGTCAGCGGCCTGCTGCTGGAGGACATGGACCCGCGACTGGACCATCCCTTCGCATTCGCCTGCGCCACGCTCACCACTGTATTCGCGGCCGGTACGCTGCGCTGGCGAATCAGTCCACTCAAGGCCCTGCTGCACCTGTTGCCGAGCCTGTTGTCCTTCGCCATCGCCTACGTGCCGGCGCTGTTCATCTACGGCTGCGCCACGACGCCCGTCTGCCTGTGAATCACGCCGGCACGAACGGCTCCACCGAAACCACCTGGTAGTCATAGCGCTCGCCACGCTCGTTGCGGACCAGTGCTTCGCCGGGGACGATGCGGCGGCCGTAGAGGTCGATCAGGGTGCGGGTGTCGTCCAGAGCGCCCCAGTCCATCAGCGCCTCGGTGTCGGAGTATTCCTCCAGCACGAAGGGGTAGCGTACGTACATGCGGTCTTCGTCGTCGTAGTCCTTCACGTAGCCGAAGGCTTCGACGGTCTTGTCGATGCTCATGTCGTCGGCCTGCAGGGCGACGATCACCAGGGTCTGTCTTTCGTCTTCGGCCCACTGGGCGACGATACGTACGGGTTTCATGGGGACCTCGATGGGTAATGGCCAGGGCGGCCGGTGAAGTATGGATGGCGGCAGATGACGGGCAAGCCGTCAGCCGTGGCGGTTGCGGCTGGCCTGCACCACCCGCCCGGCGGGGATGCGCAGCTGGGCCAGGAGGTAGTCGGCGAATTCGCTGGAGTAGCCCTGCCGCGCGATCGCCCGCTCCATGCACAGCAGCCAGGCGGCGCTGCGGGCCTCGTCGATCGGCCACTGGGCGTGGAAGGCCGGAATGGCGATGGAGCCGTATTTCTCGCTGAACAGGCGCGGGCCGCCGAGCCAGCCGCTGAGGAAGCAGGCGAGCTTGTCCCGCGACAGTTCCAGGCTCTCCGGGTGCATGCCGCGCAGCTCGCGGGCTTCCGGCAGCTCGTCCATCAGCCGGTAGAAGTCGTCGACCAGGCGACGCAGGCCGTCGATGCCGCCGGCGGCCTGGTAGGAGGCATCGCCGACGCCGAAGGGTGGGTTGCTCAAGGCTCGGGCTCCTCGAAAAAGGCGGCATTGTAGCGACCGCCCCCGCCACTGCCGAGGCCCGCCTCGCGCGCCGAGGGTCGCAGCCACAAGCGCGCCATTGAACCGCGAGCCCTCGCGCATTACCGTCGCCTCTTCCACTTCACGGGGACCCACCATGCACATCGGCGAACTCGCCCGGCGCACAGGCGCCAGCGCCAAGGCCATCCGCCTCTATGAAGAGCAGGGCCTGCTCGGCCCGGTGCCGCGCCAGGGCGTGTATCGCCTCTATGGCGAGCGCCACCTGCAGCAGGTGCTGTTGATCCGCCAGGCGCAATCGGTGGGCTTCCGCCTGGCCGAACTGCATCCGCTGCTGGCCGGTGGCGAAGAGCCCGACTGGCCCGAGCTGTACCAGCGCCTGCAGGGCAAGCGTGCCGCCCTGCGCGCAGAGATCCGCCGGCTGCAGCGCCTGGACGCGCAGCTGGGCCGTATCGGCGAGGAAATCCACGCCTGCATCGCCGGCCAGCCCCAGGCCGACCAGGCGCTTTGCGCCGCCGAGCCCGCCCAGCGCAGCGCCCTGCTGCACGAGGCTTGACTCTGCCCCTAGGGGCAGACGCCAGACTGCCGCCTTTCCTTCTACAGGCAGGTGGCCCATGGCAACGAAACGCGTCCTGGTGGTACTCGGGCATCCCTCCGGCGACAGCTATTGCGCGGCACTGGCGCAGGTTTATACACAGGCCGCGCAGGCGGCCGGGCATGAGGTGCGCACCCTATACCTGCACCAACTGGACTTCGACCCCATCCTCCACGCGGGCTACCGGCGCATCCAGCCGCTGGAGCCGGACCTGCTCCGCGCCCAGGAGGCGATCACCTGGGCCGAGCACCTGTGCTTCGCCTACCCCATCTGGTGGGGCGGCGTGCCGGCGCTGTTCAAGGGGTTTCTCGACCGCATCCTGCTACCGGGCTTCGCCTTCGCCTACCGCAACGGCAACCCCTTCCCCGCGCGGCTGCTCAAGGGCCGCTCGGCGCATCAGCTGGTCAGCCTCGACACCCCGCCCTGGTACTTCCGCTGGGTCTACCGCGCCCCGGGCCTGAACCAGATGGAGCGCACCACGCTGAAGTTCTGCGGCATCGCCCCGGTACGCACCCTGGCGCTGGGGCCGATCAGGGGCGCCAGCGAACAGCGCCTGGCCGGCTGGCTGGAGGATGCGCGCACGCTGGCGGGGCGGATCTGACCGGCAGCCCCCTGATTGTCCCGGGCTGAAGCCCGGGCCACGGCACGGGGCGAGGAAAGCGTCTATACCCAATCTCCGGTACCGCTCCCTCAACCCACGGAGGCAACATGAACTTCAACCTGGCCAACAAACGCGCCCTGGTCTCGGGCTCCACCAAGGGCATCGGCTTCGCCATCGCCGCCGGGCTCGCCCGAGAAGGCGCGCGGGTCATCCTCAACGGCCGCAGCCAGGGCTCGGTGGACGAGGCCCTCGCCCGCCTGCGCGCCCAGCAGCCCGACGCCAGGGTCGAAGGCTTCGCCGGCGACCTGACCCGACCCGAAGAGATCACCCGGCTGGTGCAGCACCACCCGGAGGTGGACGTGCTGGTGAACAACCTGGGGATCTTCGATCCCAAGCCCTTCGACGAGATCCCCGACGAGGACTGGCAGCGCTTCTTCGACACCAACGTCATGTCCGGCGTGCGCCTGACCCGCGCCTACCTGGCCGGCATGAAGACGCGCAACTGGGGCCGCGTGGTGTTCATCAGCAGCGAGAGCGGCGTGCAGATCCCGGTGGAGATGATCCACTACGGCGTCACCAAGACCGCACAGCTGGGCCTCTCCCGCGGGCTGGCCGAGACCTGCGCCGGCACCGGCGTGACGGTCAACGCCGTGCTGCCCGGCCCGACCCACTCCGAGGGCGTGGGCGAGTTCGTCGACAAGCTCTCCGGCGGCCAGAGCTTCGAGTCCTTCGAGCAGGAGTTCTTCGCCAGCGCGCGCCCCAGCTCGCTGCTCAAGCGCTTCGCCCGCCCGGAGGAAGTGGCCAACCTGGTGGTCTACGTCTGCTCCGAGGCGTCCTCGGCCACCAATGGTGCTGCCCTGCGGGTAGATGGTGGTGTCGTGCGCTCAGCCTTTTGAATGGAAAGTGCCTGCGCTCGGTGATGCTTCGTTAAAAAGCGGTTCGGAATGCTCATTTACAGCTCGTAGACTCCGCTTCCTCACCGCTTTTTGCCTCGCCTGACCTTCGCTCGGCGACTTTCCGTGTGGTTTGGTTGCGGCGCCGGGGTGCGACCACGCCGACCGGCGCCGCAACTGGCAGGCGCCCCCGAGTGCCCGGTAGAATCGCCCACCTGTCACGAGCGGGCACCGGCCCGCTCCCCGTGCAACCTGCGAGAGAACCGCCATGGGCGCCCAGTGGAAAGCCAAACCCAAAGAAGCCGCCGCCAACGCCCGAGGAAAGATCTTCGGCAAGCTGGTGAAGGAAATCATGATCGCCGCGCGCAACGGCGCCGACCCGGACATGAACCCCAAGCTGCGCCTCGCCGTGCACCAGGCCAAGAAGGCCTCCATGCCCAAGGACACCCTGGAGCGCGCCATCAAGAAAGGCGCCGGCCTGTCCGGTGAAGTGGTCAACTACGAGCGCACCCTCTACGAAGGTTTCGCCCCGCACCGCGTGCCGGTGATCGTCGAGTGCCTGACCGACAACCTCAACCGTACCGTCGCCGAGATCCGCGTGCTGTTCCGCAAGGGCCAGCTGGGCACCTCGGGCTCCGTGTCCTGGGACTTCGACCACCTGGGCATGATCGAGGCCGAACCGGCCAGCGCCGATGCCGACCCGGAACTGGCCGCCATCGAAGCCGGCGCCCAGGATTTCGAAGCCGGTGACGAAGGCGCCACCTTCTACACCGACCCCACCGACCTGGACGCGGTGTGCAAGGCGCTGCCGGAATTCGGCTTCACCGTGGCCTCGGCCAACCTGGGCTACAAGGCGAAGAACCCGGTCGCCCTGTCCGGTGCCGAACTGGAAGAGGTCGAGGCCTTCCTCGACGCCCTCGACAACCACGACGACGTGCAGAACATCTACGTCGGCCTGCAGGCCAACTGAGCCCATGGGCCGCGAACGCTTCCACCAGGACAACGCCGAACGCGCCCTTGCCGACGCGCTGCGCCTGCTGGAGGAGCGCGCGGTCCTCGGCCCGCGCTGGCTGGCCTGGGTCGCCACCGAGCTCTACCAGCTCAAGCCCCCGGAATACGCCGCCATGGTCCGCCGCGAGCTGGAACGCCTCAGCACCGCCCAGCGCCTGTTCGAGGAACAGGCGCAGAGCGTGCACTGAGCGGCTGCTCGACTCTCCCGCTCTTCCCCTTAGTGGATCCCCGCGTTCGCGAGGATGACGGGGTGCGGGGAAGCCCGGACCACTCCGCCACCCCCGCGCACGCGGGGGGCCACTGGACGGCAAGCCGATCCCTGGGCTGCATGGTTTCCCCGCTGCGTCCTTTAGTGGGTCCCCGCGTTCGCGAGGATGACGAGGTGCGGGGAAGCCCGGACCACTCCGTCACCCCCGCGCACGCGGGGGGCCACTGGACGGCAAGCCGACCCCTGGGCTGCATGGTTTCCCCGCTGCGCCCTTAGTGGGTCCCCGCGTTCGCGAGGATGACGAGGTGTGGGGGAAGCCCGGACCACTCCGTCACCCCCGCGCGCGCGGGGGCCCACTGGACGGCAAGCCGATCCCTGGGCTGCATGGTTTCCCCGCTGCGTCCTTTAGTGGGTCCCCGCGTTCGCGAGGATGACAGGGTGCGGGGAAGCCCGAATCACTCGTCACCCCCGCGCACGCGGGGGGCCACTGGACGGCAAGCCGATCCCTGGGCTACGTGGTTTCCCCGCTGCGCCCTTTAGTGGGTCCCCGCGTTCGCGAGGATGACCGGGTGCGGGGAAGCCCGGACCACTCCGTCACCCCCGCGCACGCGGGGGCCCACTGAACGACCACGCGCCCATGAAAAAAGGGGCCGAAGCCCCTTTTCCCAGCGAACCGCGCGTTACTTCGCGGTGCCGATATCGCCGTTTTCCCAACGCGATTCGCTGTTGGCCAGCGCCCCGGCGATGGTCGACAGGTTGGCGTCCGGCAGCGCGTCCGGCAACGGGTCGACACCGGCGCTGATGAACAGCTGGCTGTACGCGTTGCGCAGGTCGGCGTAGGACAGGTCGCGCTTGAGCTGTGCCTGCAGGGTGTTGAGCTCGCCCTGGATCAACTCCAGTTCGCCGATGCTCTGGGTGCTGTAGCGATTGCGCAGTTGCTCGGCGATCTGCCCGTCCAGGTCGGCCAGTTGCTGGCTGGTCTGGAACTGGCGCTGGGCCTCGTGGAAGTTGGCGTTGGCCACGTACAGCTGGGCCAGCACCGCCATGGACATGGCCTGGCGACGGGCTGCCGCCACGCTCTCGCCGGCCTTGGCGACGTCGATGGCCGCCGGCGCCGAGAGCACGTTGAACAGGTTCCAGGTGACTTTCACGCCGTAGTCGGCCCAGCTCTGGTTCACCAGGAAGCTGTTGCTGTCGTAGTGGCCGCCGGCGGAGAACTCGAGGCCGGGCAGCAGGCGCAGCATGGCCTTGCGGGTTTCGGCGGCGCTGATGCGTGCCTGGTAGTCCTGCTCGCGCAGCTCGGGGCGGCTGGCCAGGGCCTGCTGCTCCAGCTGGGTGAAGTCGACCTTGAGCTCGGGCACGTTGTAGGTGTCGGTTGAGGCGAGCTGGTAGTCGGTGTTCAACGGCAGGTTGATCAGCGCGGCCAGCTCGGTCTTGGCCAGGGTCAGGGCGCGGCGCTGCTCTTCCAGCTGGCGGGTGGCCTCGATCAGCGCGCGCTGGTAGCTGAGCACCTGCACGGTGTCGCCGATGCGCTGGCGGCTCATGTCGCGGCTGTCGGTACGGGCCTTGTCGACACGGCTCATCAGGCTGTCGATCTGCTTGAGCAGGCGTTCGGCGGCCACGGCACGCCAGTAGGCGGAGCGCACGTCCTGGGTGATGGTGTGGATGACCTTGCGGCGGCGCTCCTCGACGATCAGGCGCTGGTCGGCCTGCTGCTTGGCGCTCATGTAGCTGACGCCGAAGTCGAGCACGTTCCACACCATGGTCAGGTCCGCCACGCCACGGTCGCGGTCCTGGGAGGTCGAGGGTTCCAGCGACTGGGTGCCGGTCTCGATGCTCTGGCTGCTGGAGGCGCTGACGTTGTTGCGCCCCGCATAGCCGGCCGACAGCGCCATGCGCGGCAGCATGTCGAAGCTGGCGAGGTCGATCTGGCGCTCGGCCATGGCCTGCTCCATCACCTTCAGGCGCGCCTCCAGGTTGTACTTCACGGCGCGGGCCATGGCCTGGTGCAGGGTCAGCGGGCCGGACAAGGGCTCCTGGCCCTTGAACATGGCCTGCAGGTCGGTGCGGGCGCGCTCCTCGCTCACGCTCTTGTCGATGGGCTGGGTCGTCACGGCGCAGCCACTGATTGCCAATGCCAGCAGGCTGGCGGCGAATACCTTGTACTTGTTGTGGTTGGTCATCCTTGTGCCGCCCCCTGGTACGGCTGGTAATTGGATTTCCCTGACTCGGTTCAACCCTGGGCGGCCGCCCCCGCGACCTGGCCCAGGGCCTGTGCCAGCTGGCGCACCTGGCGCTGCTCGGCTTCCTTCATCTCATGCAGCTGCTGGCCGAGGGTGGGCGCGCCGAAGCTGCGTCCGCCCTGCCCGTTGCCGCGTTGCTTGTCGAAGATCTTCTCGTTGCTTTCCTGCGGCTTGTCCTTGCTGAACAGGCCGGAGAAGGTGCTGGCGCCGAATACGCCGCCATCCCCGCCACCGAAGCCGAGGAAGCCCGCACCGCCGCCATCGCCGCCGCTGTCGCTGCTGGCGAACACCTGGGCGATGAAGCTGGGTGCCAGGGCGCCGTTGTTGATGAAGATGTTGCCCACGGTGGGAATCCCGCTGCCGAGGGTCGGTTGCTCGAACAGCGGCGGCGGGATCAGCGGCGAAGTGGTGGTCGAGGGCGGCGGCGCGCTGGGCACGGTGGGCTGCAGCGGCGCCGGGGTGTCGATCGGCGTGGTCACCGGCGGGTTGGCGCGGAATTCCGGATCGCCGTTGTCCAGCGAGCCGATCTGGTAGCCGATGGTGGAGTAGGAGTCGACCATCGCGCTGCCCGGGACGTCGGTGATGCCGGCACCCGCAGCCGAAAGCGACAGGCCCAGGCTGCCCTGGCCGGTGACGCCGCTGACGGTGATGCGGTAGGTGTTGGGGCTCAGCTGCACCAGCGATTGCAGGGTGCCGCTGGCGCTGCCGCCGGTGAGCAGGACGAAGTCGTTCAGGTCCACCCCGGCCACCTCTTCGCTGAAGGTGACGGTGAAGCTCACCGAGCCGTTGGTGGTGGGCGAGGTGCCGTCCAGGGCGATGTTGGTGACCCGTGGCGGTACCGCATCCACCAGCACGGCGCTGGTGTCGCCGACGCTGTTGAGGGTGGTGGTCGCGTCGTTGCCGGCGGCATCGCGCAGGGTGCCGCCGTGGGCGTCGATTGCGCCGCCGACGCTGATCCCGTTGGCGTCCGCCTGGCCGCTGGCGACCGTCAGGCGGAACACCAGGGCGGTGCCGCCCGAGCCGCTGACGTAGTCGGCGTAGACGGTGCCGCCGGTGTCCAGGGTGATGGCCAGGCGCGGGGTGCCGCCGGTGGTGTCCACGGTCACGGCTTCGTCGAAGTTCACCGTGAAGTCGAGGGTGTTGCCGTTCAGGTAGGTGCTGTTGGCCGGTACACCGACGGAGGTGACCGCCGGGGCACGGCTGTCGATGGCGTAGTTGTTGGAGTCGGTGGTGCCGAGGCCGGCGTTGCCGACGGCATCGGTGTAGCCGGTGTTGTCCAGGGTGATCAGGTTGCTGGTGTCGGTGACATTGGCGCTCGGCGTCAGGGCCGCCGTCCAGGTGATGCCGCCGTCACTGCTGCTGAGCCCGCTCAGGCTGCCGTTGGCCACGCTGAAGTCCGCCGTGGTCAGCCCGGTCACCGCCTCGCTGAAGGTGATGGTGACGGTGGTGGCCTGCCCGGCCTTCAGGGCGGTATCGGTGACCACTATGGTGGCGGTGGGCAGCTGGGTATCGATGCCGTAGTTGTTGGAATCGGTGCTGCCGCTGCCGGCGTTGCCCGCCAGGTCGGTGTAGCCGGTGTTGTCCAGGGTGATCAGGTTGCTGGTGTCATTGACGTTGGCGCCGGGCGTCAGGGTGGCGGTCCAGGTGATGCCGCCGTCGTTGGAGCTGAGGCCGCTCAGGGTGCCGTTTTCCACGCTGAAGTCCGCCGTGGTCAGCCCGGTCACCGCCTCGTTGAAGGTGATGGTGACGGTGGTGGTCTGCCCGGCCTTCAGCGTCGTGTCGGTGACCACGATGGTGGCCGTCGGACGCTGGGTGTCGATGGTGTAGTTGCCCGAGTCGGTGCTGCCGCTGCCGATATTGCCCGCCAGGTCCATCACCCCGGAATTGTTCAGGGTGATGATGTTGGTGGCGTCGCTGAGGTTGCCGCTCGGGGTGAAGGTGGCGGTCCAGGTGAGACCGCCATCGCTGGTGCCCAGGCCCGAGAGCGAGCCGCCGGACACCGCGAAGTCCGCCGTGTCCAGCCCGACCACCTGCTCGGCGAAGGTGATGGTGACGGTGGCGGTCTCGCCGATGCGCAGGTTGGTGTCGCTGAGGGTGATGCTGGTGGCCGCCGGGCGCACACCGTCCACCACCAGGGCCCTGTTGGCGCCCAGGGAGCCTGCCGCACCGGGGGTGGCCAGGGTGAGGATGGCGTTCTGGTTGGCACCGTCCTTGATGGTGCCGCCATTGAGGCTCAGGGCCGAGGTGGAGGCGTAGTCGAGGTCGGCGGAGGCGTCTCCGGCCTGCACGGTGTAGGTGAAGCTCAGGGTGTCGGAGCCCGAGCCGGACACGTAGTTGAGCACCCGGTCGGTGGCACCGGTCTCCAGGGTCAGGGTCGGGGTGCCGGTGACGTTGACCGCCGAATCGAAGCGCACGGTGACGGTGATGACATCGCCGATCTTGTAGGTGCCGTTGGCGGTGCTGGACGAGACGCTGGTGACGGTCGGGGCGATGGGCGCGGTCAGGGACAGGTCGTTGCCGCTGCCGCCGATGTAGCTGGTGGTCAGCTGGGTGCCGTTGCCGGCGGCGTTGAACGTGCCGCCCTCGCTGACGCCGCTGAAGGTGCCGGCCACGGCATCGGCGGCGTCGTTGACGATCACCGTGTAGCTGTCGCCACTGCCGGCCGCGTAGCCATGGGTGACCGCCAGGGCGGCGCCGGAGACGTCGACGGTGCCGTTGACCACCACCCGGTCGTAGCCGGTGCCGGCGGTGGTGCCGTTGATGTCCAGGGCCAGGGTGCTGCCCGAGGCCAGCGTCAGGTTGCCGTTGACGGTCAGGATGGCGACGCCCGCGCCGCCCGGGGACAAGGTGCCGCCGCTCTGCACGACGACGTCGCCGCCCAGGGTGCCGCTGCCGGCCAGGGTCGCCCCGTTGGCCACGGTGGTGGCGCTGGCGGTGCTGCCGTCGACCACCAGGGTGCCGGCGGAGACGGTGGTGGTGCCGGTGTTGGTGTTGCTGCCGGACAGGGTCAGGTTGCTGGCACCGGCCTTGATCAGGCTGCCGGTACCGCTGATGGTGCCGGACAGGGTGGCCGCAGCGCCGGCGTTGACGGTCACCAGGCCGGTCAGCGCCAGGGCGTTGTCGAGGGTGGTGGTGCCGGTGATCTGCAGCGTGGTGCCGTTGGCCAGGTTGAGGGTGCCGGCGCCGAGGTTGGCGTCGCTGGCGATGCTCAGGGTCCCGGTGCTGACGCTGGTGCTGCCGCTGTAGGTGTTGTTGCCGGTCAGGGTCAGGGTGCTGGCGCCGGTCTTGGTAAGGCTGCTGCCACTGATCACCCCGGACAGGGTGGTATCGGCACCGGTGTTGACCGTGGCGCCGCCGCTCAGGGCGATGGCGTTGTCGAGGGTGGCGGCGCTGGTCACCGCCAGGGTGGTGCCGGCGCCCAGGGTCAGCGTGCCGCTGCCGAGGTTGCTGTCGCTGGCGACGCTGAGGGTGCCGGCACTGACGGTCGTCGCACCGTAGGTGTTGCTGCCGGACAGGGTCAGGGTGCTGGCGCCGGCCTTGGTCAGGGTGAAGGCACCGCTGATCACGCCCGACAGGGTCGCGGCGGCCGAGGTGCTCACCGAGGCGTTGCCGCCGAGCACGATGGCGTTGTCGATGGTGCTGGCGCCGGTGATCGCCAGGGTGGTGCCGGCGGCCAGGCTCACCGCGCCCGAGCCCAGGTTGCCGTCGTTGTCGATGGACAGGGTGCCGGCGCTTACGTAGGTCGCGCCGTAGCTGTTGCTGCCGGACAGGCTCAGGGTGCCGCTGCCGGTTTTCGTCAGGTCGTAGGCACCGCTGATGGCACCACTGAGGGTGACGGCGTTGCTGTTGCCGATGCTGCTGTTGCCGGCCAGGACGATGGCGTTGTCGATGGTGGTAGCGCCCGTGACGTCGAGCACGGTGCCACTCGCCAGGTTGACGGCCCCGCTGCCCAGGTTGCCGTCGCCGGCGATGGACAGGGTGCCGCCGGAAACGGTGGTGGTGCCGCCATAGCTGTTGCTGCCGGACAGGGTCAGGGTGCCGCTGCCCTGCTTGACCAGCGAGCCGGTGCCGGACACTGCACCCGAAACCGAGGTGGAGGTGTTGTCACCCCCGGCGGTCAGGGTGTAGCTGCCCAGTTGGATGCTGGCGTTGGCGTTGTTGCTCGCCAGGCTGCCGACGGTCTGGTCCGAGAGCAGCGTCAGGACACTGTTGCCATTGACCCGCACGGCGTTGGTGTCCGCCATGGAGGCGTCGCCGTTGAGCTTCAGCCAGCCGTAGTTGGCCAGGATGGTGGACCCGCTGTAGGTGTTGGTGCCGGAAAGCGTGGTCGAGTAGGTGGCGGCCCCGGTCTGGTTGAAGGTCACCCCACCGGTGCCGCTGATGCCGCCGGAGAAGGTGGTGTCCGCCGTCTGGTTGCTGGTGAGGTTGAAGCTGCCGAGCGTCACCGAGCCGGCACCGGAGAGGTTGCCGAGCGCTTCGTTGCCGGCCAGCGCCAGGGTGGCCCCGGCCGCGACCGACACGCTGGTGTTGGAGGCGAGCGCATCGCCGCCACTGACCGTCAGGGTGCCCGCGCTGATGGTGGTGGCGCCGCTGAAGGTGTTGCCGGAGCCGGAGAGCGTCAGGTTGCCCGCCCCGGCCTTGGTCAGGGCGCCGCTGCCGGTGATGACGCTGCTGATGGTGGCGGTGTCGCCCGCGCCATGGGTGAAGGTCTGGGTGGTGCCGCCGCCCAGGGTGAGGGTGCCGCCGGTGAGGATCAGGCCGCTGGCCTGGTCCATGTCGAAGGTCAGGCTCTCGTTGATCGACCCGGCATTGAGGTTGAGCGTCTGGCCGGCCAGGTTGCTGGCGAAGACGATGGTCTGGCTGCCGGTGCTGTCGGCCGCGGCGATGGCGACGGCCTCGCTGAAGCTCGTGCCGTTGCTGGCATCGATGGTGGCGGTGTCGCTGGTATTGGTGACGTAGATGAAGTCCGTGGCCACGGTGACGTTGGCGGTGGCGCTGGCGCCGGCACCGTCGTTGAGGGTGACCTTGACGTTGGCATCGCCGGCCGGCGTGTCGTTGCGGTAGGTGATGCGCTGCGCCACATCGTTCACCAGGGCGGTGGTGGCCGTGGTGCCGCTGCTGGTGAAGGTGATGGTCAGCACGCCGCCGGTGTTGGTGAAGGTGGCGAAGGTCTGCCCACCGGACTGCAGGTTGCTGCCACTGACGGTGAACAGCCCGCCGGTGGTGTCGAAGCCCAGCACGTCGCTGCTCACCGCCGTGCCATTGCGCTGGATCACCAGGCTGGCACCGGACCAGTTGCCGTTGCCGCTGTTCAGCGCGCCCAGCTCGGCATCGGCCAGGCTGGCGTTACTGCCCAGATCGAGGCGCACGGTGTTGCCCGCACCGGCCCAGGCAACGCTGTCGCCGTTGAGGTTGCCGAGGGTCGGTGCCGCGTTGGGGTTGTAATTGGTATCGGTGGTGCCCCCGTTGGTGGTGTAGATGGTCGAGGTGGACGCACCGTTGTTGCCATCGACGTTGCCGGCTCCGGCCGCCTTGCCGCCCAGGCCGCCACCGCCCACGTTGCCGGTGGCGAGGGTACCGGCGCTGGTGGCGTCCATCCGCACCGTACCGCCGGCGTTCCAGATGGCACCGACCCCGGCACCACCATCACCGCCACTGCCCGTCCGGCCGTAGTTTGCGGCCTGGTCGCTGGCAACCCCGCCGCCACCGCCGCCACCGGCACCGAGGTTGTTGGTCACGCTGCTGTTGACGATAGTCAGGATGCCGCTGCTGGAGTTGTAGATGCCGCCTGCGGCAGCAGCCCCCCTGCCGCCGGCCGCCGATGAGCCACCACCACCG
>NZ_QKRU01000079.1:0-31932 GCF_003234055.1 Pseudomonas sp. 57B-090624 | reverse complement strand
CCCACGCGCAAGGCGAAGGCGGCACCGGCGGCTCCCGCGCAGCCGGCCCCGCGCCGAGGCGTGCCGATCTGGGGTTGGGCCCTGCTGGGCGTGCTGCTGCTCGCCCTGGGCGGCGGCCTCGGCTATCACCTGCTGCAACAGAAGAAGATCGACGACCTGCTGGCCCGGGCCGAACTGCGCCTGAACGCCGGCAGCCTGGTGGAGCCGGCCGGCGACAGCGCCGAGCACTACTTCAACCAGGTGCTGGCCCTGGATGCCGGCAACGCCGCCGCCACCCAGGGCCTGGCCCGCGTGCTGCAGGCCCGGGTCGACGCCCTGGTGGCCCTGGGCGATGAGCGCCTGGCCGACGACCGCCTGCTGCAGCCCGAGGGCGACAGCGCGGTGGCCTACTACCAGCAGGCGCTGGCCCTGCAACCCGAGAACCCGCGCGCATTCGCGGGCCTCGAACAGGTGGCGCGGCGCTTCGCCCTGCTGGCCGAGGAAGCCTACGGCCATCGGGAGTTCGCCCTGGCCCAGGAATACATCAAGGGTGGCCTCGCGGTGGCGCCGGAAGATTCGCAGCTGCTGCAGCTGCAGGCCGACCACGCCATGCGCGTGCGCAAGGCCCAGGTGGTACGCAGCCAGTCGCGGCAGCAGCAACAGACCGCCAACCCGGTCAAGCGTTTATGGAACCGCATCTTCGACTGATGCGCGTTAACAGGTCAGCTGGGCGATCGGCTTGGCGCAACCAGGATCAAGGATTTCGGACATGCTCAGGATTCACTTCGCAGACAATCGCCAGGAGCCGGTCTGGCTGGTGGACGAACGCTTCACCATCGGCCAGGACGCGCGCAACAACCTGGTACTCAACGAGGCCGAGGTCAGCCCCTTCCATGCGGAAATCCGCCAGGACCACGGCCTCTACTACCTCACCGACTGCGGCACCCGCAGCGGCACCTTCGTCAACGGCGAGCGCATCGGCGCGCGCTACCAGCTGCGCTCCGACGACCGCGTGCGCATCGGCACCCTGGAGCTGCTGCTGGTCGACCCGGCCAAGGTCAAGCCCAAGGCCGCGCCCACCGCGCGCTGGTTCCTGCAGGTGATCAAGGGCGAGCACGAGGGGCAGAAGTACCACGTCACCGGCTCCATGACCTTCGGCCGTTCGGTGAAGTGCGAACTGTGCTTCAGCGACCTGGAGCTGTCCCGTCGCCATGCCGAGTTCTTCCTCAAGGACGACGTGCTGGAGATCAAGGACCTGGCCTCGGCCAACGGCGTGTTCGTCAACCAGCAGAAGGTCGGCACCGCCGTGCTGGCGCCGGGCGACCAGGTGCGCATGGCTTCGGTGACGCTGCTGGTGATCGGGCCCAAGGTGGAGGTGCGCCAGGCCGCCGACGAGGACGCCACCCAGTTCGTCCGCGTGATCGACCTGCCCAAGCCGGTCGCTGCCCCGCGCCCGGCCAGCCAGCCGGCGGTGGCCAACCCGCTGCGCGCCGCCGCGCCGGCGCCCGAGGCTCCGGCAGTGGCCGCCTCCGCAGAGGATCGCACCGGGCGCCTGGTGCTGATCGGCGGCATCGTCCTGGCCGTCCTCGGCGTGGCGGCGGTGGTCGCGAAGTTCGTTCTGTAGGCCGCGTGCCTGGCCGACCCGCCCGGGTCGGCCTCTCTCAATCGACGTAGTAACCGGCCACCCGCCACTGGCCGTCGGCGTCGCGCATCGGCGTCACCGTCTCCACCGCCTCGCTGTGGTGCTCGAAGTTGCTGCGGTATTCGAGGATCACGTACTCGCCGTCCGGCAGGCCCGGCAACTGGGTCGCGTACGTGGCCGACTGCAGCGTGCGCGCCCGCACCGGCCCCAGGGGCGAGCGCAGGTCCACCGCCAGGTTGATCCAGTCGTAGCGTGTCACCGAGTGACGGAACAGGCTCGCCGCCTGCTGCCAGCTGCGCAGGTAGTCCTCGCTGTCGGCGAGGACCAGCCAGGCGCGCGCGGCGGCCTTGGCCTGCTCGATCTTCTGCGCCTCCGTGGCCTGGGCGAGGGTGCAGGCCAGCAGGCCGAAGGCCAACAGGGCACTGCGTAACATCTTCATCCTTCTCTCCTTGAATGCAGGGGTTGCCGGTCCATCCGGTACGCCTGGTGCAGCAGGATACGCAGCGCCAGGCGGCTCTGCGCGTCGTTCGGCGGCAAATCGAACCGAGGCAGCCAGGCGCGCCGCATGCGGATATCCACCCAGCGCCGGGCGCCGCGCACCCGAATGTGGCAGAACGGCCGGTGCCCCAGGTAGAAGCTGCCGGGACGGGGCTCGCTGATGCACGGCCAGTTCCTGATCGCTGCCAGCAGTTGACCGAGGTCCGCCAGGGCATGTTCCGGGTTTCGCGCCACGGGCCTTCGACTCCCGCCGGTCGCCGGCTCAGAACACATAGCGCGCCGGATTGCCAAGCAGTGACCGTGCCAGCGGCCCCGCCCGGGGCAGCTCCAGGCTGGCCGGCAGGGCCAGGGGCGGGCGCTTGTCGCTGGCGGCCAGCGGCAGGAACAGGTCCTGGGCATGGCTGGTGTCGAGGCGGGCGAGGGCTTGCCAGTCGGCCGCCGCGAGGGTGCCGGCCAGCGCCAGCACGCCGGCGAGGGCGAGCAGCGAATCGAAGAGTCGGGTGAGTGTCATGGCGACTGTCCCTGTCGGAATGGTGGTCGCCTGTCGCGAGCGGCAGGCCGTCGGAGCTGCCCATCCTAGGCAGCCACCGGCGGCGAATATTGCCTGCTTTGTCGTGGAACTGTGAAGGTTTGTTAAGCCATCGGCGTGGCGAGGAATGCCGGCAGCCGCTCGGCGCGCTCGGCGAAGGCCGCCAGCAGCGGATAGCCGGCGGGCTCCAGTTCCTCGCGGATCACCAACTGGGCGAAGCCCCAGGCCACCGCCAGGCTGATGCCGTCCTGGCCGATGCCGGCGCCTTCGCCCAGGGGGCGGCGGGCCAGTTCCGCTTCCAGCTCGCTGCAGGCCGCGTGCAACTGGTAGCGCACCCGCTCCAGCCAGGGCGCATGCTGCTTGTCCTGCGGGCGCAGCTCCTTCTCGTAGACGATCTGCACCGCCTTCTCGCACAGCGCCAGGGCCAGGCCGACCACGCGCAGGGCCTGGGCGCGCGGGGCCGGTGCTGCGGGCAGCAGGCTGCGCCCGGCGAGGGTTTCCAGGTAGTCGAGGATCAGGCTCGAATCCATCAGCGTGGTGCCATCGTCGAGCACCAGGGTCGGTGCCTTGACCACCGGGTTGATCGCCTTGAAGGCATCGAAATGACGAAACACCGAAACCGCCTCGTGCTCGAAGGGGATGTCGAGCGAGCGCAGGCTGATGGCGACCCGGCGTACATAAGGGGAATCCAGCATACCGATCAGTTTCATTAACAGGTTCCTTGGCGACGGATTGGAAGAGGCACCCCGACCAGGTGGGCGGCTCGCAAAAAAATAGCGGTGCGCCGGGGCGGTGAATATCGATACTTTCTGCCGATTCCTGTTAGTTTTCCTTACATGAATCACATGCCTCCACTGGCCTCGCTGCGCAGCTTCGAAGCGGTCGCGCGCCTGGGCAGCATCACCCGGGCCGCCGCCGAGCTGCACGTCACCCACTCGGCCATCAGCCAGCAGATCAAGCAGCTGGAGCTGCTGCTCGGCCTGCCGCTGTTCGTCCGCGAAGGGCGCGGCCTGCGCCTGAACGAGGATGGCCGCCTCTATGCCCTGCAGATCCGCCGGGCGCTGGAGGACATCGGCGAAGCCACCCGCCTGGTGCGCGACCGCCCCGAGCGCGAGGCGCTGACCATCGCGGTGATGCCGTCCTTCGGCGCCCAGTGGCTGCTGCCGCGCCTGCCGCGTTTCCAGGCGCGCCACCCGCTCTACCGCATCCACCTGCAAGCCAGCCTCGGGTTGCAGGACCTGCGCCAGTCGGGGGTCGACCTGGCCATCCGCATGGGCCAGGGCAACTGGGAGGGGCTGGAGCGGCGCCGGCTGTTCGACGACGAACTGCTGCTGGTGGCCTCGCCGCGCCTCAATGGCGGCGACCTGCCGCAGACGCCCCAGCAGGCCCTGCGCCTGCCCCTGATCCGCACCGCCGAACCCTGGCTGCGCTGGTGCCAGGCGGCCGGCGTGGACGAGCCGCCAGCGGACCTGGGCCTGTGGATAAACGACTCCAACCTGGTGCTGGAGGCCCTGCGCCTGTGCCAGGGCATCGCCCTGGAACGCCGCAGCCTGGTACAGGGCGCACTGGCGCGGGGCGAGCTGGTGCAGCTCACCGGCATCAGCGTGCCCTACGCCTTTCCCTACTGGCTGGTGTGGCAGCCGGGCGAGGGCGTGGGCCAGAAGCACGAGGATTTCGGCACCTGGCTGGACGAGGAGGCCGCGCTCTATCGCGCGTCCATCGGCCAGGCGCGGTAACGCCCGGCGCGCGCCCATGAAAAAGGGAGCCCTGGGGCTCCCTTGTTCGTTGCCTGGGTGGATCAGTCCGCCAGGCGCTGGTCGCGGCGCAGCTGCAGCAGGTCGCCCTGGGTGCACTGCTGCGGCTGGGCGGCGGTCAGGTCGTAGCAACGCTGACCGAAGCCCATGGGCCAGTAGATGATCGCGAAGGGCGGCCAGAAGATCGACGCCACGCGAAAGCGCGCGCGCAGCTTGCCCTGCTGCACCAGCGTGCCGTGGCTGTCGGTCAGCTTGTAGGGGATGCCGCCGGCGGAGCTCCAGAAGAACGGGCGGGTGGTCACCATGCCCTGGCTGAACTGCTGGGGACGCTCGTAGACCGAGACCTTGGTGTCTTCCGGGAGCTTGAAATAGGTGCGGGTGGAGCAACCCCCCGCCACCAGGGCCACCGCGACGATGGCGGCCGTGCGCTTGAACATCTTCACATCCATTCCTTTATCGGTACGACTTCATCCAGGGCGGCCGGGCCGCCGGGCGCGCATGGTGCCCATCTTTGGCTGATGGCGCCAGGCCATTAGTCGGTTGCGGCATCGATCGGCCGCTTTTTTTGTGCGCCGGTCGAGGTTGAAGCGGGGAGCCGCAAGCCCTGCTGCGCCGACCTCCGCGCCTTTGTAGGAGCGGATTCATCCGCGATGTTTTCAAGGACGCGTGCATCGGGTGGGCGTAGGGTGATGCGTAGGGTGGGCTTCAGCCCACCGCTTCTCGGAGCGTCAGTCTATTGCCGAGCAACCCCCCTGCACCCATGCCGGGTTGCACCCGACCTGCGAAAGCTGCCCGTCTCCACTTTCCAGCCCCCACAAAAAAGCCCCGGCGCTTTCACGCCGGGGCTTTTGGGCTCGCGAGGGCTCGGTCAGAAGATATTGACCGGGTACTCGACGAATACGCGGACTTCGTTGCCGTCGTCGACGTAGCTGTTGATGTTGTTGGAGGCACGCAGCATGGAGCCGCGCAGCTTCATCTTCAGGTCCTTGGCCGGGCCTTCCTGGACCACGTACTGCACCTGGTTGAAGATCTCGCGCTCCTGGCCGCGGCCGCCCTGGCCGGCGTCGATGTTGTCGCCGCGCACGTACGCCACGCGGTAGCTGAGGCCGGGTATGCCGTATTCGGCGAAGTCCAGGCCGTAGGCGACCTGCCAGGAGTTCTCGTCCTTGCCGTTGAAGTCGGACCAGTAGGAGTTGGCCAGCCAGATGGTGGTGCCGCCGTCGCCGATGTAGTCGCCGCTCTGGTAGCCGCCGTAGAGGTAGCCGATGTCACCGCTGCTGCGCTGGTGCGCCAGGGTGAAGGAGTGCCCGCCCAGGGCGTAGGTGGCCGCCAGGCTCCAGATGCGGTTGTCGCGCGCATCGTTGGTGGCGAACTCCTTGTCCAGGCGGGTCTTGTAGCCGTTGAAGTCCAGGGTCACGGACTGGTCGTCGGCCACCGGGATGATGTAGTTCAGGTTCAGGTACTGCTTCTTCAGCACGTCCTTCACGTCGGAGGCGTAGAGAGAGGTGCTGAACTGGTCGTTGAACTTGTAGCTGCCGCCGTACACGTCGATGCGCTTCAGGCCGCCGCTGTCGCGGGCCTCGGCGCTCTTCTGGGCTTCGGCGTTGAAGCGGCCGACGTTCAGTTCCAGGCCTTCGATCTCCTTCGAGGTGATCAGGGTGCCGGTGTAGCTTTCCGGCAGCAGGCGCGAGTCGTCGTAGCTCAGGACCGGCAGGGCGGGCATCTGGTCG
Organism: Pseudomonas sp. 57B-090624; assembly: GCF_003234055.1. NCBI lineage: Bacteria > Pseudomonadati > Pseudomonadota > Gammaproteobacteria > Pseudomonadales > Pseudomonadaceae > Pseudomonas > Pseudomonas sp. 57B-090624. The sequence continues at coordinate 25,800 of NZ_QKRU01000079.1, read as the reverse complement.
CCGACCTTGATCACGGTGTTGGAGATACGGGCCTTGATGGCGGCGCCGGCGCGGGCGATGTCGTCCTGGGCGTGGCCGCTGTCACCGGGCTTGAAGAAGTCGATGCCGGCAGCGCCGACGCGGCCCTTGCCACCGTCCAGGCGCAGGGCGTACAGGCCGAAGGCGTCGACGCCGAAGCCGACGGTGCCCTGGGTGAAGCCGGAGCTGAAGTTGCCGATGAAGCCCTGGCCCCATTCCATGCGGTCGGGGTTGCCGTGCTTGTAGTCACGGTTCATGTAGGCATTGCGCAGCAGCACGTTCAGGCTGCTGTCCTCCACGAAACCCTTGGATTGCGCCTGCTCATTGGCGAAGGCGGGGGCGGAGGCAGCGATGCAGAGGGCGATCAGGCTCAGGTTCTTCTTCATTGTGGGTACTGCTCGGTTTTCGAAAGGCGGCGATTCTGAACAACTCGCCCGGGCGGTTCAAGACCGCCGATGGTCGGGGTGGCGCGCGAGCGGTGACCTGTCGTCGGCCCATCGCCCGGCGAGGGGGACAACCGGGGCGCCGCGCAGTCCATTTGGGGTCGGCCCAGGGAAGGGCGCGTTCGGCACCCGCCCAGCCACCGCAGAAGGACTCCCCCATGGCGCCCGACCGATCCACCCGCAGCGCATTTCTTTCCCTGATGCTCGGCCTCGCCTCCCCGGCGGTATTGGCCGAGGACATCCGCGTCAGCAAGACCGGCGACAGCGACGACGGCGTGTGCAATGCCGACTGCTCGCTGCGCGAGGCCATCGCCTATGCCGCCGCGCAACCCGGCAGTCACCGCATCCGACTGGCGGAAGGGCGTTACGTCCTCGACCCCGGCGGCGCGACCCGTGCCGGTGCCGACGATGGGCTGGTGGTCAGCGGCGAGCTGGCCCTGGTGGGCGCGGGCACCGGCAAGACCCTCCTCGACGGCGGTCGCCAGGGCCGCCTGTTCAGCGTCAGCGAGGGGGCGCGCCTGCACCTTGAGCAACTGAGCCTGCGCAACGGTCGCAGCGCCACCCGTGGCGGCGCCCTGCTCAACCAGGGCGAGACCACCCTGGAGCACGTCGAGCTGCGCGACAACCAGGTCTACGCCATCGACCCCGGCCCCGATCATGGCTGGGGCGGCGCCATCGCCAACTACGGCTGGCTGGACATCCGCTCCTCGCACCTGGTCGACAACCAGGCCTTCTCCGAAACCACCGACGAAGTCCGTGGCGGCGGCCTCTACAACGCCGGCCAGCTGCGCATGCGCAACTCGACCCTGGAGCACAACAACAGCTCCAACGGCGTCGACAACGGCTTTGGCGGCGGCCTCTACAACCAGGGCCTCGCCGACATCGCCCGCAGCACCCTGGTGCGCAACAGCCAGGGTGAAGGCGGGCTCGGCGCGGCCATCCTCAACACCGGTGTGCTGCGCCTGGTCAACAGCACCCTCAGTAACAACCCGACCTACTTCGGCCGCGGCGTGCTGGTCAACGGCCGGCCCCAGGGCCAGGGCGGGGAGGGCGCCCAGGCGTCGGTGGGCAACGTCACCATCGCGGGCAACGGCAACTATGGGCTGATGAACTTCGCCGCCATGGCGGTGCGCAACAGCCTGGTGGCCGGCAACCGCCATATCAACGACGACAGCGAGGTGTTCGTGCGCAACTGCCTGAACCAGGGCCGCTCCTTCGCTGTGCGCGGCTTGATGCTGGGCCGCGATGGCCACGGCTGCAGCGCCGACCTGCCCCTGGACGACGCGCTCACCTTCACCCAGGTGCTCGAGCCGCTGAGCGCCGCGCCCGGCGCGCCGCCCCTGCACCGGCTGCGCGCGGGCAGCCCGGCCATCGACGCCGGGGTCGGCACCTGCACCGCCAGCGACCAGCGCAAGGCCCTGCGCCCGCAGGACGGCAACGGCGACGGTGTCGCCGGCTGCGACCTGGGCGCCTACGAGCGGGCCGCGCCCTGAGGCGCCTCGGCGTCGGTGGGGATCTCCAGCCCCACCTTGACGTTGCTCATGGAGACCAGCGTCTTGAAGCGCCGCACGTTGTTGCTCTCGAAGAACAGGCGACGGGTCAGCTCGGTGTACTGCTCCATGGTGCGCACCGCCAGGATCAGCACGAAGTCCCATTCGCCGGCGGTGTAGTAGCACTGCTGCACCTGGGGGCAGCGGGCGAAGCTGCGCTTCATCGCGTCGAGCAGGTCGATGCGTTCGCTCTCCACCTCCACCTGCACCACGACGGTCAGCGGGTGGTCCAGCCGCTCCGGCTGCACCAGCGCCACCTGGCCGCGCACGATGCCCTCGTCGCGGTAGCGCTTGAGCCGCCGGTTCACTGCGGCAGCGGAAAGATTCACCCGCTCGCCCAGCTCGCTTTGCGGCAGGGTCGCATCGCGCTGGATTTCCGCGAGCAGGCGGCGGTCATAGTCATCGAGGGTCATGGTTGCAGTCCCGTGGGCAGGTCGCGCGAGCAGGTGAAATGAAATTCCGCTGGAAGCCCCAATAACGCAAAAGAACGGCAGCGGGTGGGAAATAGTATTTCACCACCTCGCTTTCCCCATTCAACCCGGAGCGCCCCACATGGCCGTACACCTCGAACCCCCTCTGCCCCGCCTCGATGGCGAGCGGCTCCTGGCGCAGCTCGCCGAACTGGGGGAGGTGGGCACGGACGACAGCGGTGGGCGCACCCGCATCGCCCTCAGTGACACCGAGAAGGCCGGGCGCGACCTCCTGGTCAGCTGGATGCGCGAGCTGGAGCTGGAGGTGCGCATCGACCGCATCGGCAACATCTTCGGCACCCTGCCGGGCGGTGCGGCGGGGACGCCGGCGCTGATGCTCGGCTCGCACATCGACAGCGTCGCCAACGCCGGCGCCCTCGACGGCTGCTACGGCGTGCTCGCCGGGCTGGCGGTGGCGCGGGCCTTCCGCGAGGCGGGGATCGAGCCGCTGCGGCCGATCACCGTCGCCGCCTTCACCAACGAGGAAGGCGTGCGCTACCAGCCGGACATGCTCGGCTCCCTGGTCTACGCCGGCGGCCTGCCCGTGGAGCAGGCGCTGGATATCGTCGGCAGCGACGGCACCCGCCTGGGCGACGAGCTGCGCCGCATCGGCTACGCCGGCGACCTGGAGCCCGGCGCCATCCCCGTGCACGAGTATCTGGAGCTGCACATCGAGCAGGGCCCGGTGCTGGAGGCGGAAGGCCTGGAGATCGGCGTGGTGGAGAACCTCCAGGGCATTTCCTGGCAACAGGTCACGGTGCGCGGCCACGCCAACCACGCCGGCACCACCCCGACCCGCCTGCGCTACGACGCCGGGCTGGTGGCGGCCACCATCGTCCAGCAGCTGCGGCTGATCGCCGACGAGTCGGGCACCACGCTGGCCACCGTCGGGTGCATGCGCTTCGAGCCCAACCTGATCAACGTCATCCCGCGCCTGGCCAGCTTCAGCGTCGACCTGCGCGACCCCGACGAACAGCGCCTGCAGAGCGTGGAGCGGCGCCTGCAGGGTTACCTTGCCTCACTCGCCGAGCACCGTGGCGTGCAGATCGACAGCCAGTTCCTGGCACGCACCCGACCGGTGGTGTTCGACGGCGAGCTGGTGGAGGCGATCGAAGCCGCCGCCCGGCGCCTGGGCCTGAGCCACCGACGCATGACCTCCGGTGCCGGCCACGACGCGCAGATGATCGCGCGCATCGCCCCGGCGGCGATGATCTTCGTGCCCAGCCGGGGCGGCATCAGCCACAACCCGCGTGAGTCCACCGACGACGAACACCTGCTGGCCGGTGCGCGCCTGCTGCTGGAGCTGGTGGTGGACCGCCTCGGTGCCGCGCGCCCGGCCCAGCGTCGCCCGGCCGTTTACGAGATGCCGGCGTTGCCGGACCGGGCCGCTGCCGCGCCGCTCGAACTGCTGCTCAACCCCCGCGTGGTGCACGGTGGCTACCCCACGGAGCTGCGCGCGCTGATGAACATCGCCCAGGCCAGCCAGGACCGCGCCTGGCTGGCCGACTGGGCGGAACTGAGCCCGCGTGCGACACCGCTCTGGAGCCTGCCCGACCTGGCCGCGCGCCTGGGCATCGCGCGGCTGTGCATCAAGGACGAATCCCTGCGCTCGCCGCTGGCCAGCTTCAAGGCCCTGGGCGCCCCCATCGCCCTGGTGCGCCTGATCCTGCGGCGCTTCCCCGCCCAGGGCTTCGACGCAGCCAGCCTGCTGGCCGGCGAGCAGCGCTCGCGCCTGGCCGGCTTCACCGTGGTCAGCGCCACCGACGGCAACCATGGTCGCGCCCTGGCCGCCGCCGCCCGCAGCATCGGCTGCGACTGCGTGATCGTGCTCCATGCCCATGTCAGCGAGGAGCGCGAGCGCGCCATCGCCGCCTACGGCGCACAGGTACGGCGCATCGCCGGCAACTACGACGACTCGGTGGAGGAGGCCGCTTCCCTGGCACTCGCCTACGGCTGGCAGGTGGTGGCCGACACCTCCTGGGAGGGCTACGAGGAGATCCCCCGCGATGTGATGCAGGGCTACGGCATCATCGCCGAAGAGGTGATCGAGACCGCCGGCGTCGACGCCTACACCCACATCATCCTGCAGGGCGGCGTCGGCGGCCTGGCGGCGGGCATCGCCAGCTACTACTGGGAACGCTGCGGCGCCTCGCGGCCGACCCTGCTGGTGGTGGAGCCGAGCCAGGCCGACTGCCTCTACCAGAGCGCGCTGGCGGGGGCGCCGGCACGGGCCACGGGCTCGGTGGATTCGGTGATGGCCGGGCTCGCCTGCGGCGCCGCCTCGCCGCTGGCCTGGCGCTTCCTGGAGGGCAGCATCGACGCCTTCCTCAAGGTCGAGGACGCCGACGCGGTGGCTGCCATGGGCGTGCTCGCCGCCGGCAGCGCCCGGGACATCCCGGTGATCGCCGGCGAATCCGGCGCTGCTGGTCTCGCCGGGCTGCTGCGCCTGCTGGCCGAACCCGAGCGCGTCGCCGAACTGGGCCTGGACGCCAATGCCCGGGTGCTGCTGATCAACACCGAAGGGGCCACCGCCCCCTCGGTCTACGAGGAACTGGTGGGCGAACCCGTCGCCTCGGTGCTGGCCCGCCAGCGCGACTGGGCGGCGGCCAACCTGGGACGCTGAGGCGGCTGTCGGGTTGCACCCGACTTACGGGTAGATGCGGCCCTGCATCAGGGAATCGAACAGGCCGCGCCCGCCAGCAACACCCGGCCGAAGCTGGCGCCGGGGTCCAGCGGGGTGATCGCCAGCAACCGGTCGAGGCGTATTTCGCGCAGGTCGTCGAAGCGCAGGAATTCCTCCTTGCTGGCAGCGGTACGGGTGGTCAGGGCGCGGGCTTCGAAGGGGTCGCCGTCGGTCGGCTCCACCCGCAGCCGGTAGCCGCGCAGGCAGGCGATCTCCAGGTAGTCGTGGAGATCGCAGTGCAGCGGTTGGTAGGCGTTCACGATGCCGCCTCGAAGCCTTGCAGCGGGATGATGAAGTAGCCGTCGCGCGCGATGGCCGCGGCCACCGGCTCCGGGGCCGACTCGCTGTGGCAGTACAGGCACTGGCTCTGGGCGATGTCGGCGTCGGCCAGGCCGAGGCTGCCCAGCCAGTCGCGGGCGAAGCGCTCGGCCCGGGGTTGCTCGGCCGAGTCGATGAGCACGTCGAAGTGCAGGTAGCGCCCGTCGCGGGTGCGCACGTGGGTGTCGAATACCTTGATCTGCATGATGGGGTCCTCGTGGGGGAGCGGGTCGCGATGGCGAACGCGACCCGCCGGCGGGTTACTTGAGATCGGCGAGGGCGGCGCCGAAGTTCAGGTGCAGCACCTGGCCGTCCACCACCAGGGCGGGAACCGATTTCACGCCGGCGCCCTCCGCCTCGGCGACGCGGGCCGGCACATCGCCGAGGTGGACGATCTCGACCTGCACCTTCGAATCGAGCAGGCCGAGGAGGGTGCGTTCGGCTTCGACGCAGACGGGGCAACCAGCGTGGTAGTAGCGAGCGTGGGTCATGGCATTTCTCCGTTATTGGTATCGATCCGATACCTTCAGCGGCGAGATTACATCCGCTGGGCTTGGGCCGATATAGTTTTTATTCGATACTATCCATCGGCAAAATCTATCGGGAGAAACGCCGTGCTCTTCGATCTGCTGGAACGCCTGTCCAGCCTGACCCGCGTCTGGTTCCGCGAGCATCCGCTGCTGGCCGAGCTGCAGCCCATCCAGTTCAGCGCCGTGCTCTACCTCGCGCGTTGCAACCGCTATTCCGACACGCCACTGGCGGTGACCGACTACCTGGGGCTGACCAAGGGCACCGTGTCGCAGTCGCTCAAGGCCCTCGAAGCCAAGGGGCTGCTGGTCAAGCGCCCCGACCAGCAGGACCGTCGCAGCGTGCACCTGGAACTCACGCCATCGGCCCGCGAGCTGCTGGGGGCGGTGCTGCCGCCGGACTTCCTCGCCGCCGCCACCGCGCGCATGGGGCCCGCCGCCGGGGAACTGGAGGCGCTGCTCGGCGACCTGCTGCGCAACGTCCAGCTCAGCGTCGACGTGCCCTCGTTCGGCTTGTGCCGCACCTGCCGTTTCCACCGCACCCAGGACGGCCTGCCCTTCTGCGGGCTGACCGAGGAGCCCCTGGCCGCCGGCGACGAGGTGCTGATCTGCCGCGAGCACCGGAATCCCGCTTAGCCGCCCACCCGACCCACTCCCCAAGGACCCGGAGCGACCGGTGGGCGAAATCCATCGGAACCAAGGCCGGAAACGCCCGGTCCATCACTAGCCGCGTGACGAGGCGTCGCGCGGCAGGAGCGGAAGCCGCGTCGTGTCCGCGCCCCAAGGAACCGACAGGGCATGGCCGCCGTGCGTCCCGTGGACGCCCTGTCCTCGACACGCAGGACAGCTCATGCACAAGCCGCTCATCTCCCCCCTCGCCACCGCCACCCTCGTCGCCCTGGTACTGGGCAGCCAGGCCGCCCGCGCCGCCGATTTCGTCGTCAACCAGACCGAAGACAGCTACGACGGCGTCTGCGATGCCCACTGCTCGCTACGCGACGCCATCTCCGCCGCCAACGCCGCGCCGGGCCCGGACCGCATCGTGCTCCAGGCGCAGACCTATCGCCTGAGCCTGCCGGCCGGTCGCGACGAGGAGGGCGACGTCGTCGACGAAGACGACAACCTCAATGGCGACCTCGACATCCACGACGCCCTCGAAATCATCGGCCAGGGCCCGGCCGCGACCGTGATCAGCGGCACCCCGCAGGCCAATGACCGCCTGCTGGAGGTGTTCGACGGCGCCCGCGTGGTGCTCGAGCGCCTGCGCCTCACCGGTGGCCACAGCTCCACCTACGGCGGCGCCCTGGAGAACCATGGCGAGGTGGTGTTGCGCCAGGTGGAGGTGAGTCGCAACAGCTCCACCGGTGCCTTCAGCCCCGGCAATGGCGGCGGCATCGCCAACGACGGGCGCCTGGCCGTGCACCGCTCGGTCATCGCCAACAACCGCGCCGGCGCCGGCGAAGGCCACTTCGGCCTGGGCGGCGGCATCTACAACACCGGCGAGCTGCTGCTGCGCGACAGCAGCGTGCAGGGCAACTCCGCCAGCGACGACGATGATGCCGGCTACGGCGGCGGCCTCTACAACCGTGGCACGGCCGACGTGGCGCGGACCACCTTCAGCGGCAACGGGTCCAGTTTCGGCTCGGCCATCGGCAACGACGGCACGCTGACCCTCGCCAACTCGACCCTCAGCGGCAACACCCAGTACTACCGGGCCCAGGCCACCCTGAACAACGGCCAGCCGTGGATCAGCGCAAGCCCGGAGGCGCTGCTGGTCAACGTCACCATCGCCAACAACAGCGGTGGCTACGGGTTGATCAACACGGGCTCGGTGACCCTGCGCAACAGCATCATCGCCGGCAACCTCGACGAGAGCCTGGAGACGCCGATGAACTGCGACAACCAGGGCGCCCAGGCGCAATACAAGGCCATCGGCCTGCTGCTGGGCACCGGGCCCGGCAACTGCACCGGCGACCTGTACGTGGAGCAGACCGACGTCCTCACCAAGGTGCTCTACCCCCTGGCGGACAACAACGGCCTGACCCAGACCCACGCCCTGCGCCCGCGCAGCCCGGCGGTGGACGCTGGTATCGGCAGCTGCACCGCCCACGACCAGCGCGGCTCCAAGCGCCCGCGTGACGGTGATGGCGACGGCGTGGCCCGCTGCGACCTGGGTTCGTACGAGCGGCCGAAACCCTAGGTTGGCCAAGCGTGCCGGGCCCCAGCACGGGGCTCGGCCTTTCGCGAATGAATTCGCTCTGTGTTGTGATTTAAAGCAAGCGCTCAAGCACGGCCCTTTCCGGGCACCCAAGGGGTTGTGCCACCTCCGCCGCATGGGTTTCGCTCCGCTCTACCCATCCTACGAAAAGCAGCCCGCAGGGCTGCCCATCTCCGACACAGAAACGCTACTGCGTCGCCAACGCCTCCAACGCCAACGCCCCCACCGCCAGGTCGATATCGGCGTTCGGGTCATCGTCGTCGAGGAACCAGGCAGCGGAGAGGCCGCACCAGGCCACCAGCCATTGCAGCAGGCGCTGGCGTTCCAGGCCGGATTCGCGGCAGACGATGGCCAGGCGGCGCTGGAAGCGCGCCGGGTCGGTGCCCACCGGGCGGCTGGGGTCGCAGAGGTCGGGGTTGGCGAAGATCACCGCATAGTCCAGTGCGCGGTCGCCCACCAGGCCCTTGGGGTCGATGGCCAGCCAGCCGCGCGGGCCGAAGTCGAGGAGGTTGCCGTGGTGCAGGTCGCCGTGCAGCAGCCGCTGTTCGCGAGGCGCGGCCAGCAGCTGGCGGGCCAGGGCATCGGCTTCGACGAGGAAGCCGCCGTGACGGCGTGCGGCTGGCGCCAGGTCGGCGAACCAGGCGTGCAGGTCCTTCAGCCTTTCGGGCCGGTGGCCGTCGTAGGCGTGGAGTCGGGCCAGGGCGCGGCAGAGCAGGGTGGTGGCCAGGTCGTCGTCACCGTCCTGGGCCATGGCGATCAGCGGGGCGCCGCCGCGCTCCAGCAGCAGGCCATCGCCGTCGATCTCCAGTACCTGTGCCGCCCCCGCGCCGTTCCAGGCCTGCATCACCCGGGCGCCGAGGCGTTCATCCTCGTTCTGGCTGACCTTGAGCATCGCAGCGCGACCCTCCTGGCGCACCGGCAGCAGCGCGCCGCTGGGGGTGAGCAGCGCCTCGCCGTCCGGCGTCAGCCGCCAGCGTTGCAGGTAGGGGGCGAAAAGGGCTTCGGCCTCGGCGAGGGAGGGAGCGGGGGGCATGGCGCAGTCTCGTGAGGGGGATCAGTCGTCCCGGGTCAGCACTTCCAGCAGCTCGATCTCGAACAGCAGGTTCGAGTTCGGCGGGATCCTGCCCACCTGGCGTTCGCCGTAGGCCAGGTGCGCGGGAACCTGCAGCTTGCGTTTGCCGCCGACCTGCATGCCCATCAGGCCCTGGTCCCAGCCCTTGATCACCCGGCCGGTGCCGATGACGCATTGGAAGGGCCGGCCTTTCTCGATGGAGGAGTCGAACAGGGTGCCGTCCTCCAGCCAGCCGTTGTAGTGGGTGGTGATCAGCGCGCCCTTGACCACGGCCTTGCCGTCACCCGGGTGGATGTCCTCGATCTTCAGTTCGTCGCTCATGGCTGCTCGCTCGCCGTTGGGGTGCCGCGTTTTCGCAGGAAGCGCGGCGCTTGGCAAGGGGGGACGGCCCTTTCTCCTGGCGGCGACACCGGCCACCGCCCGGCCTCGCAGGATGGCTCGTGGCTCAATGGTCGCGCAGCACCTTGCGCTCGCTGTCCTGGGGGTCGAAGCCGCGTTCGAGCTTGATCTTCAGCGCAAGGTCGGTGCGCGAGTCGGCGAACTTCAGCGCTTCGGAAAGGCTGATGCGTCCGGCTTCCACCAGCTTGAACAGGCTCTGGTCGAAGCTGCAGGAGCCGCTTTCCAGGGCGTTCTCGATCGCACTTTTCAGCTCGTGCAGCTCATCGCGCAGGATCAGGTCGCGCACATGGGGCGTGCCCAGCATCAGCTCGATCGCCGCCACGCGCTTGTGGTCGACGCCGGGCACCAGGCGCTGGCCGACCATGGCCAGGAGGTTCTGCGACAGGTCGCCGAGCACCTGGCGCCGTGCCGCGTCCGGGAAGAAGCGGGTGATGCGCTCCACCGCATGGCGGGCGCTGGTGCCGTGCAGGGTGGCCACGCACAGGTGGCCGGTTTCAGCGTAGTGCAGGGCGTGTTGCATGGTGTCGGCATCGCGTATCTCGCCGATCATGATCACGTCCGGTGCCTCGCGCAGGACGTTGCGCAGGGCGGCGGAAAAGCTGTGGGTATCCAGGCCGACCTCGCGCTGGTCGATGATCGAGCGGCGGTGGCTGTGGAGGAACTCGATGGGGTCCTCGACGCAGAGGATGTGCCCGCTGCGCTGGGCGTTGCGGTGATCGAGCATGGCCGCGAGGGTGGTGGACTTGCCGGAACCGGCGGCGCCGACCACCAGGATCAGCCCACGGTCCTGCAGGGCGAGCTTCTCCAGCAGCGGCGGCAGGCCGAGGCTTTCCAGGCTGGGAATCTCGGTGCGGATCAGGCGTACCACCATTGAGACCTCGCCGCGCTGCAGGTAGATGTTGGCGCGGAAGCGGCCGCTGCCCGGCAGGCTGACGGCGAGGTTCATCTCCAGCTCGCGCTCGAACTCCTCGCGCTGGGCGGGCGTCATCAGCTGGTTGGCCAGCAGGCGCACCTCGCCCGGTTGCAGGGCGCGCTCACCCAGGGGGCGGGCATGGCCTTCGAGCTTGATGTGCGGGGGCGAGCCGACGCTGAAGAACATGTCCGAGCCGGCGTGCTGGTGCAGCAGCTCCAGGTAGGGGAAGACGCTGGGTGTCGTTTCGTTCGGGTCGCTCATCCTGCCTCCTGTCGTCGAGGGGCAAGCCTAGCAGCGGAACCGACCACGCGAACATGGGGTGCGATTGCCGCAGGCGCCGGCCCTGCTCGCGGAGCGCCCCCGCCGGCGCGGGGCGGGGGCGGGTGGGGTCAGCGCAGGGTGTAGCCGTTGTCGACCACCAGGTCCTGGCCGTGGATGCCGCGGGCGGCGGGCGAGAGGAGGAAGAGGATGGCGTCGGCGACCGCGCCGGCGTCGAGGAAGCGTCCGTCGAGCAGGCGCTGGTTCACCGTGCCGGCGACGCTGGCGAGCTGCTGGTCATCGAGGCCGAGGGTGCCCCAGATGGGGGTTGCGGTCGGCCCGGGGGAGACCAGGTTGATGCGCACGCCATCGCCCGCCAGCTCCACTGCCAGGGTTCGCGCCTGGGCCTTGAGGGCGGACTTGCTGGCGATGTACGCCGCCAGGCCGGGAAAGGTGACGCTGGAGAGGAAGGTGCCGATGAACACCACCGAGGCCGGGCGCGACAGGTGGGGCCGCAGTGCGGCGAGGGTGTCCAGCGCACCGGCGCCATTCACCGCCCACTGGCGCTGGAAGGCGCCGGTGTCGAGGCCGTCGGCGAGCTGGGCGATGCCGGCGTTGGGCACCAGGTGATCCACCGGCCCCAGCTCCGCCGCGCGACGGGCGAGGCGCGCCAGGTCATCGGCGCGGGTTACGTCGCCGGCCAGCCAGTGCAGCCGTTGCGGGTAGCGCTCCAGCAGGTCCGGCAGGCCACCGCCCTGGCGCGAGAAGGCGAGCACGCGGGCGTTGGCGTCGAGCAGGCGTTCGCACAGGGCCAGGCCGATGCCGGAGCTGGCGCCGGTGATCACGGCGAGGCGGTCGTTGAATGGGTGTGCAGGCATGAGGCGATTCCTTATGGGTCATTGTGATGGGGCAATGACGGGTATCAGGAAGCGTGCCAGGGGGAATATTCAGTAAAGTCAATTGCTTGAAAGAAGACGCTGTCGTTATGACCTGCCGTTATCGGGTCGATATGACTGCGCATGTAGTCGAGTTGACGCGGGGAGGGTGATGCGGGGGCTGGAGCAGGGTGCCACCTTGGGTGACGCCCTCGACCGGGATCAGTCCTGGCGGCTGGTGACTTCCACCAGGTGGTAGCCGAACTGGGTCTTCACCGGGCCTTGCACGACGTTGACCGGGGCGCTGAAGACCACGGTGTCGAACTCGCGGACCATCTGGCCCGGGCCGAAGGAACCGAGGTTGCCGCCGTCACGGCTGGACGGGCAGGTGGAGTTGTCCTTGGCGACCTGGGCGAAATCGGCGCCCCCTTCGATGGCGGCTTTCAGTTCGTTGCACTTGGCTTCACTGGAAACCAGGATGTGGCGGGCGGTTGCGCGGGGCATGGCAGGACTCCTCTTGAAGAAAGCGCAGAGCCTACCGGAATCGATTGAGCCGTCAACGGGCGGGGGCGTGGGTGGTAAGGCGCAGGGATGCAGGTTGGGTGAAGCCCGGCAGGGCGGACACCGGATGTAGCCTGGGCGTGGGAGCGGTTTCAACCGCGAAGGGCGTGGAGGCGACATCGATCGCGAATGAACTGGCTCTGTCTGTGTCGAGTGTTGCCAGAAGGTTTCGAGCCCAGCTGATTGTCGAGCTCTGCTGGTGCTTTTGGTTTCGCCCTCCCGGGCGAGTCCCTTTTAACAATCGTCGGAATGCCGAACCACTCAAAAGGAACCAAAAGGGCTTGCCCCATCATCCGGCCCCGGCTTCGCCAGGGTTCCCTCACTCCATCGCCGTTACTCGCTACGCTCGCCCTTCGGGCCGCACTGAAGTGCGTTCGCCGCAAGCGTCGTCTGGGGGCCGGCGCGATGGGCCATCCATGGCCTGGCGCGCCTCTCGCGGCATCCATGCCGCTCGTCCCCCGGCGCAACGACTGCGTTCGGCCTCCTGGATGGGCGTTGGCGGCTGCCCCACCTTTCTTCGTCCAGCGCATCGCCATGTGGTGCGCACGGGCTTTCGTAGGATGGTGTAGAGCGAAGCGAAACCCATGCGGTGGCGGTGGCAGAAACCTTTGGGCGCCCGGAAAGCACCGTGTTTGAGCGCTTGCTTTAAAACCACAACAGCTAACGCCGACAGAGCCAGTGAATTCGCTCCCACAGGGGCGGCTGCAAGGTTTTCGTGAAGCTGGCCATCCGGTGGAGCGGTACGGTTCCCGGCCCAAGCACCCTGCGGAAATTTCCCAAAGCCTCCGCAGCCCCTTGTTCGCCCCCGGCCTTCTCCCTAAGTTCGCCCGGTCGCGGTCAATCCGCGGCCGGGTTTGACGACCTGAAGCTAACGGCGCGATGCCGCCTACGGGGCTTGCGGGAAACGGCGTACGTTTCCAGCGGGAACCGGCTCGCATGCAGTTTTCAGGACTGCATCATCTAATGGCGGATCGCGTGGGGAGACCACTCGTGGTCTGCCGGCTCCGTTTGCCCGGTTCGTCAACCCCACGCGATCCTCCACCCATCGAATGACGACGATGGCGGAGGCATGGAAATGCAAACGGAGAAGCACCATGCATGACGCACTCACCCCCACCTTTTTCTACCGCAATGAACGCCCCCTGCGCGGCGTGATGATCGATGACCAACCCTGGTTCTGTGCCTACGACTTCGCTCGCCTGCTGGGCCTGCACCATCCCCAGGCACTGCACCGGCGCCTGCGTCCCTATCAGGTTCGCAAGGCTCGTTTCAGCTACGCCACGGGCAGCGAGGAGGATGTCCAGCTCGTCAGCGAAGGAGGCCTCTACAAGGCCATGCTTCGTTTCGGTCACCCCGAGCTCCGTCATCTGGAGGAATGGCTTGCCCGCGATGTGATTCCCACACTGCGCGACCAGTACGAACGCTGCCGCAAGCAGCCACGGCGGGTGATGCTGGACTGGAAGTCCCACCAGCTGGTGTTGCTGGATTGGCAAGGCGAGCTGTGGCTGCAGTGGGAGAAGGTGCCGCGCTACCGGGAGCTTTGAGGGACTCGCCGGAAGGGCGTGGGAGCGGTTTCAACCGCGAAGGGTTTGGAGGCGCCATCGATCGCGAATGAATTCGCTCCCACAGGGGCGGCGCTGTGCGCCGCTTCGCGACTGAAGTCGCCCCTAACAGGTCGCCTCCAACAGGTCGCCCTGACGCATAACGGCTTTTGCCGTTGTCTCAATGGCGCCTATCCACCACCATCGCCGCCTGGCCTTTCGAGAACCCTCCATGCCCCGCGCCTTGCCCGTTTCCCTGTTGCTGGCCCTGTTCGTAACCGCTGCCCCGCACCTGGCGTTCGCCTGTGCGGAGGGGGAGACCGAGGTGTGCCTCGGCGGCTGCATCTGCGTGCCCGATCCCAACGGCGTACTGGCGCCTTATCAGGAGCAGGCCGGCGCGGTGGCCGCGTCGGCGCTGGAGGGCTGGTTGCTGCGTTCGCGGGAGTCGGCGGCGCGGCAGGGCACCTTGCCGATGCCCCCCGAGATCCGCCAGCGCCTGCTGGCCTGGTACCCGGCCGAGCTGCTCGATGCGGTGCGCTACAAGGTCGGCGACAACGACGAGATGAACGCCGCGCGCACCATGCTGCAGAACCCCGACATCAAGGCCGTGACCCTGGTGGACATCATCGTGTTCCGCACCCAGGACGCGGCCCTGCACGATGTGGCGCTGTGGGCCCACGAGCTGTTCCATGTCCAGCAGTACCGCGAATGGGGCAGCGACGGTTTCGCCCGGCGCTACAGCCGCGACTTCGATGCGGTGGAGTCGCCGGCCTATGCCCGCCAGCTGGAGGTGAGCCGCGCCCTGAGGCGCGGCGAGTGAGGCCGATCAGCGCTCGCGCATGGCTTCCGAGCGGGCCTTGAGCACCGGCTTGAGCAGGTAGTCGAGCACGCTCTTCTCGCCGGTGATGATGTCCACCGTGGCGATCATCCCGGGGATGATCAGCAGCGGGTGGTCGTCCTTGCCCAGGTGGCTTTTGTCGGTGCGCACCTGGATCAGGTAGAAGCTGTTGCCCTTGTCGTCGGTGATGGTGTCCGCGCCGATCAGCTCCAGCTTGGCCTTGAGCCCGCCGTAGATGGTGTAGTCGTAGGCGCTGAACTTGACCATCGCCTTCTGCCCCGGGTGGAGGAAGGCCACGTCCTGCGGGCGGATGCGGGCCTCGATCAGCAGGTTGTCCTCCAGCGGCACCACTTCCACCATGTCGTTGCCCGGCTGCACCACGCCGCCGATGGTGTTGACCTTCAACTGCTTGATGATGCCGTTCACCGGCGACACCACGGTGGTGCGGGTGACGCGGTCATCGATGGCCTTGCCGGTGGAGGTGATCTTCTGCAGTTCGGTACGGGCCTCGTTGAGTTCCTTGAAGGCATCGGACTGGAACGACAGCTTGCTCTCCTCCATCTTCCGCTCGATCTCCTTCACCGCCGCCTCGGCGCGGGGAATCGCCAGGTTGGTGCCGTTGAGCTCGCCGCGCATCTCCACCGCGCTGCGCCGCAGGCGCAGGATCTCCACCTCGGAGATGGCGCCGGTGCCCACCAGCGGCTGGGACATGTTCAGTTCCTGCTGCAGCAGCCCCAGGCTGGAGGCGTACTGCTGCGACTTGGAGCGGAACTCGGCCAGTTCCTGCTGCTTCTGGCGCAGCTGCTCCTGGAGGATGTGCTGTTCGCTGTCCAGGCGCTGCAGGCGCTTGCTGTACAGCGCCATCTCGTCCTCGGCCAATTGCGGCGAGGCCTTGGCGATGTCCTCCGGCACCTTGAAGGGGCGGTCCTCGGCCTCGGCGGAGAGCCGTTGCACGCGGGCCATCAGCGCCAGGCGGTCGGCCTCGGTCTCGCCCTTGTTGGAGAGAAAGCGGGTGTCGTCCAGGCGCAGCAGCACATCGCCCTTGCTCACCACCTGGCCTTCACGGACGAAGATCTCGGAGACGATGCCGCCCTCCAGGTTCTGGATCACCTGGATCTTGCTGGAGGGGATGGCCTTGCCTTCGCCGGTGGTGACCTCCTCCAGCACGGCGAACTTGGCCCAGACCAGGGCGACGATCAGCAGCGTGCAGGCGACCCACACGGTGACGCGCGTGCCGGTGGGGGAATCCTCCAGCGCCGCGCCGTCCACCTCGGGCATGAATTCGGTGTCGGGCTTGCTGCCCATGCCGCCGAAGTAGTCGCGGACCGAACGGGTGTTTTCCATGCTCTGCTCCTAGACGGCCGCCGGGCCGACGCGGCCCTTGCGCAAGGCTTCGATCACCGCGTCCTTCGGGCCGTCGGCGACGATGTGGCCGCCATCGAGCACCACCAGGCGATCCACCAGGCTGAGCATGGAGGCGCGGTGGGTGATGAGCAGCACGGTCTTGCCCTGGGCCCAGCCGTGCAGGCGGTTGCGCAGGATGTCCTCGCTGGTGTTGTCCATCGCGCTGGTGGGTTCGTCCAGCAGCAGGATGGGTGGGTCGAGCAGCAGGGCGCGGGCCAGCAGCACCGCCTGGCGCTGGCCGCCGGAGAGCAGCTGGCCGCGTTCGCCCACCGGGCGGTCGAAGCCCTGGGGGTGCTGGCGGGCCAGTTCGGTGACGCCGGTCAGCTCGGCCACCTCCAGCATCCGCGCGTCGTTCACGTAGCGCGCACCCAGGGTCAGGTTGTCGCGCAGGCTGCCGGCGATCAGCGGCATGTCGTGGGTGACGAAGCCGATCTGGTGGCGCAGGTCGGCGACATCCAGCTGGCGCAGGTCGATGCCGTCTAGCAGCAGCTGGCCTTCTTCGGGGCTGTAGAAGTTCATCAGCAGGCGCGCCAGGGTGCTCTTGCCCGAGCCGCTGCGGCCGATGATGCCGACCCGCTCGCCGGCGTTCAGGCGCAGGCTGACGTTGGCCAGTGCCGGGGCGGCCTGGTCCGGGTAGCGGAAGCTCACGCCGCGCACATCGATGGCGCCCTTGATGTGGGTGCGTTCCAGCGGCTGCTGCTTGTTCTCCCGCTCCTGGGGCAGGCCCATGAGCGAGTCGGTGCTCTTCATCGTCAGCTGCGCCTGCTGGTAGCGGGTGATCAGCCCGGCGATCTGCCCGAGCGGCGCCAGCACGCGGCTGTTGAGCATGTAGCTGGCTACCAGGGCGCCGACGCTGAGGTTGCCGGCGATGATGCTGTAGACCCCGGCGATGATCATCGCCAGGCCGGCGAACTGCTGCAGGAACATGGTGCCGTTGGTCACCAGCGCGGAGAGGAAGCGCGCGTGGCCGTCGAGGCGGGCGAGGGCGCCGTTGGTGCGTTCCCAGCGGTGCTGGCGCTCGCTCTCGGCGCTGCAGGCCTTGAGTGTCTCCAGCCCCGAGAGGGTCTCGATCAGCAGCGCCTGGCGCTCCGCGCCCAGGGCCAGGCTGCGCTGCACGGTGTCGCGCAGGCGGGTCTGGATGATCCAGGCGAAGATCGCGGTGAGGGGGAAGGCGAGCACCGGGATCACCACCAGCCAGCCGCCGAGCAGGCCGATCACCAGCAGCATGAGGACGGAGAAGGGCAGGTCGATCAGGCTGGTGAGGGTCACTGCGGTGAGGAATTCACGCAGGCCCTGGAAGTCGTGGATGCTTTGCGCGAAGCCGCCGATGGTGGTCGGTCGCGCCTTCATCGACATGCCGGTGATGCGTTCGAACAGGGTGGCCGAGAGCACCACGTCGGTCTTCTTCCCGGCCGTGTCCAGCAGGTGCGCACGCAGCACCCGCAGCAGCAGGTCGAAGCCGGTGCCGATGAGCAGGCCGATGGTCAGCACCCAGAGGGTCGAGGTGGCCTGGTTGGGCACCACGCGATCGTAGGTCTGCATCACGAACAGCGGCACCAGCATGCCCAGGAGGTTGATCAGCAGGCTGGCCAGCACCGCATCGGTGTAGAGCCAGCGCGACAGCCGCAGGGTGTCGCGGAACCAGGACTTGACCCGGGGCACCAGCGGCGCGCGGGTCTCCTCCAGCTCGTGGCGGGGGCGGGCGAACAGCGCTTCGCCGCTGTAGGCAGCGTCGAGCAGGTCCCGGTCGATCCATTGCTGGCCGCCGTCGGACTCGCAGGGCAGGATCAGCGCGCGGCCGTCCTTGCCCCACTGGGTGAGCACCGCGCTGCGGCCGTCCTTCAACAGCAGCAGCACCGGCAGGTTGAGCGGAGAGATGGCCCCCAGTTCACGGCGCAGCAGCCGTCCCTGCAGACCGACCCGTGCAGCGGCACGGGCCAGCAGCTCGGGTGTCAGCCGCTGGTTGGCCAGCGGCAGGCCGGCGGTGAGGCTGCCCCGGCTGGCGGGGCAGTCGTGCAGCCGGCACAGGATCAGCAAGCCGTCCAGCAGCGGGTCGTCGTGACTCTGCCGAGGGTCGACGGCGGCACCCGCCCTTTCCATGGTGGTCATCTACTGCTACTCCGGAACCTCGGTTACTTCATTTCCGGCAGACGGGCTTCGCTCTTCACTTCAGAAGCGGCGATGGCCTCGGCCGGGACTACGACGTTCTGCCGGCGCAGCAGATCGCCCATGGCGGAGATCACGCGGAACATGGCGAACTCTTCGGTGTAGCGCACCTCGACGTAGCGCCGGTTGGCGGTGAAGAGTTCGTTGTCACTGTCCAGAAGGTCGAGCAGGGTGCGCTGGCCGAGGCCGAACTGCTGCTGGTAGGCCTCACGCACACGCTGGGTGTAGTCGGCGTAGTCACGCGCCTTGGGGGTCTGCAGGCGGGCGTTCTCCATCGCGTTCCAGGCCAGCGCCAGGTTCTCGTTGAGCACGCGCAGGGCGTTGTTGCGGATGTCCATGGACTGGTTGATCGAGTGCGCCGCCGCTTGCAGGCGGGCCTTGTCGCGCATGCCGTTGAACAGGTTGTAGTTCATCACCACGGCGGCCCGCCAGGTGTTGTAGTGGCCCTCGTCGCCCTGCACGTTGTCATCGGCGGTGGTGGCCAGCTCGGCGTCGAAGCGCGGGTAGAACGGCGACTTGGCCGACTCGTACTGCTTCTCCGCCGCCTGCACGTCGGCCTGGGCCGATTTCAGGAAGGGGTTGTTGTCCATCATGGTCTGGCGGGCGGCGAGCAGGTCCGCCGGCATTTCGCCACGGATGGTCGCGGGCGTTTCCAGCTCGTCGGCGGGACGACCGACGGCGCTGAGAAAGTTGGCTTCGGCGTCGGCCAGGTTCACTTCCTCGGTGTAGAGGTTGTTCTCGGCCAGGGCCAGGCGCGCGGCGGACTGGTCGGAGTCGGCCATGCTGCCGACGCCGCGCTGGCTGCGCAGGTTGATCTGGTCGCCCACGCGCTGGTGCGACTGCAGGTTGTTGCGGGCCAGGGCCACCATCTCGCGACGCTTGAGCACTTCGAGGTACACCTCGACGGTGCGCAGCGCCAGGCTCTCCGAGGTGCCCAGGGTGTAGTAGGCGCGGGAGTTGACCACCGCCTCGGTGCGGCCCACCTCGTTGGGGGTGTTGAAGCCGTCGAAGAGCATCTGCCGCAGGCGCAGCTCGGCGTTGCGGTAGTTCAGCGTCTCGGTGTTGTGATCCCCCAGCGCGCGCGTGCTCGGGCTGTCGGTGTTTTCACGGCCCACGCCGGCTATCAGGTCGACGGTCGGTAGGTAGCCGCCCTTGGCGATCTTCTTCTCTTCGTCGGCGACGAGCCGCGCATTGGATGCAGCACGGATTTCCGGATGGTTATCGAGAGTGCTCTGGATAGCCTCGGTGAGGTTCATGGCCTGGACCTGAGCGCTGGCGAGTGCCAACAGCATGCTGCTCCAGAGGGGGGTCATTGCTCGCATGAGGGGGTGTCTCCTTGTTCGATGCTCTTTTACGGATCGCCATTTTTTTGGCGAAATCGCCTGTTCAACCGTTTCAGGCTTGTAACATCAGAGCTAAGAACATCTTTTGGAGAACCTAAGAAATTTTTTTCACATGGTTTATGCCGAAAAAATCTTATGCACTCCTCACAATCGGGCACATCTTCTTTTCCTGTCAGCCGCGATTATTAAGGCCTTCAGGGCATTCAGCGCGAGCGGCTAGGGCGGTCAAACAGGGTTCAGAGCCTAAGGGGCGGGGATGTTCTGATGGAGTAGTACGACACGGAGAATGAGTGACGATTTTTTGTCGCGAATTTTTTGACCTGATTACTGTCGTTCCATTCCGCTTCAGTTTTTTCCTTCTTCCAAACCTCCGGTGCAGGCCTGTCTTGACCCTTTTTGCGATAGGTGTCGGCGGTGGTCGGCAGTTGTGGTGGAGGAAGGATTCATGGCTACGGTAATCGGTGTCGTCAGTCGGGTTGTAGGCGAGGTGTTCGCGGTAGCAAGCGATGGAACGCGTCGGCCCCTGGTTGAAGGCGACAGGCTTTTTGCCGGCGAGCAACTGCTCACCGGCTCCGAAGGTGCGGTCTCGGTGGCCCTGGCCAACGGCGGCGAACTGACACTGGGTCGCGAAAGCAGCCTCAACCTGACCACTCAGTTGCTGGCCACCAGCAACGGCGACACGCCGGTCGATCCCACCGCTGACGCGCAGCAACAGCAACCGCCGAGCCAGCAGGACCTGACCGACGTGCAGCAACTGCAGGCCGCGATCGAGGCCGGCGCGGACCCGACCCAGACCGGTGAAGCCACGGCTGCAGGCCCCGGCGCGGGCGGTGCCGGCGGTGCAGGGGGCGCGGGCGGTGGCCACTCCTTCGTGCTGCTCTCGGAAACAGGCGGAGCGCTGGACCCGACCATCGGCTTCCCCACCGGGCCGATCACGGCCGGCCCGCTGTTCCCCGAAGCGGAAATCCTCGCACCCGATGACTTCAGCCCCGAGCTGACCGTGGTCTTCCTGGACAAGGAAGGCAGTGTGGTCACCGGCCCTGGCGTGGTGGACGAGGAAGCCCTGAACGGCGGCGAGAGCGGTGGTGGCCAGCCGGGCAGCAACCCCGGCAGCGACGCCGAGACCACCTCGGGCACCCTGATCATCAATTCCCCCGACGGCATAGGCCGTATCGAAGTGCTGGACGCCGGCGGCAACTGGATCAACGTCGCCGGTGGCGGCACCGTGCAGGGCACCTATGGCGTGCTGGTGTTCGACGCCGCCGGCAACTGGACCTACACCTTGACCGACAACAGCCTCGACCATAGCGACCCCAATGCCACCGGGGCGGACGACCAGCTGTTCGACAACTTCTCCGTGCGCGTCTTCGATCTCGACGATGACGTGTCGCCCACCGTGCCGCTGACCATCGCCATCAATGACGACGGCCCCAGCGCCGGCCTGGACTTCTCCCGCGAAGGCGGCGAGGTGGTCATCGACGAGAGCGCCGGCCTGCAGCCGGGCAGCAATGATGTCAGTGGCCCGCTGGCGGTGTTCGATGGCGTTGCCAATCCCTCCTCCGACATGCGCGCCTATGCCCAGGGCAACGCTCCCGCAGTGGTCGCCACCTATGAATTCGGCGCCGACGAAGGCGGCGCCACCGCCGTCTATTCCCTGGCGCTGATCGAAGGCGAGGGCGGCGAAGGCGAAGGCGAGCAGGGGCCGCAGGCCCAGGCGGTCGGCCTCACCACCACCGCCGGCAGCCCCATCACCCTGAGCGTGGAGAACGGCCTGGTGGTCGGCCGCGATGCCGACGGCAACGCCGCGTTCGCCATCGCCATCGACCCGGACACCGGCGTCATCAGCGTCGCCCAGTACCAGTCCCTGCATCACCCCGACGGCAGCGATGCCAATGACGGCATCGACCTCAGCGGCCTGATCCGCGCCGTGCTGACCGTCACCGACGGCGACGGCGACAAGGCCGTGGCCAGCGCCGATGTCGGCCAGTTGATCCGCTTCGTCGATGACGGCCCCACCGCCAGCATCCAGGCCAACGAAGGCGGGCGCGTCAGCCATGACGAGAGCGCCGGCCTGCAGAACGGCACCGTCACGCCCACCCCGGGCGGCGATGCCAATGACAACGACACCAGCTCCGCGTCGGTGGTGAGCCTGTTCGCAGGCGTCGCCAACACCGGCACCGACCTCTCCAGCACCGGCTACGCCACCAGCAATGGCGCGGTGGTGGACATCTCCGGCAGCAGCACGGGCGAGGACAACGAAGGCGCCACCACCGTGCTCAGCCTGTCGATCGTCGACGGTGACGGCAGCGATTCCGGCCTCACCACCACTGACGGGCAGACCATCCGCCTGTACCTGGAGAACGGCCTGATCGTCGGCCGTGTGGATGGCGGCGATACCGGTCCCGGTGCGGCGGCCTTCGCCATCGCCATCGGCCAGGACGGCAGCGTCAGCGTGGCGCAGTACATCTCCCTCAACCATCCCGACACCGGCAGCGCCGATGACGCCGTGACCCTGGCCGGCAAGGTCCGCGCCGTGGTCACCGTGACCGATGGCGACGGCGACGTGGACACCGCCCAGGTGGGCATCGGCGGTGCCATCCGCTTCGAGGACGACGGCCCCACCGCCGTCATCGAGCGGCTCGAAGGCGTGCGCGTCACCCACGACGAGAGCGCCGGCCTGCAGAACGGCACCGAGACCCCGACGCCCCAGGGCGACGCACTCGATGACGACACCAGCAACCCGGATGTGATCGCCCTGTTCGCCGGCGTGGCCAACGTCGGCACCGACCTGTCGGGCTATGCCACCAGCGCCGGTCCCGTGATCAGCACTGCCGGCACCAGCACCGGCGAGGACGACGAAGGCGCCACCACCGTAGTGAGCCTGTCGATCAATGGCGGCGACGGCACCGATTCCGGCCTCACCACCACCGATGGCCAGAGCATCCGCCTCTACATGGAGAACGGCCTGATCGTCGGCCGCGTGGACGGCGGCGACCAGGGCCCCGGCGCGGCGGTGTTCGCCGTGGCCATCGGCCAGGACGGCAGCATCAGCGTGGCCCAGTACATGTCGCTGAACCACCCCGATACCGGCAGCCGCGATGAGGGTGTGGACCTCGGCGGCCTGGTCCGCGCCGTGGTCACCGTCACCGACGGGGACGGTGATGTCGACGTCGCCACGGTCAACATCGGTGGTGCCATCCGCTTCGAGGACGACGCACCCACCGCCGGCATCCAGGTGGTCGAAGGCGCTCGCGTCACCCACGACGAGACCCCCGGGCTGCAGAACGGCACCGCCACCCCGGCCCCGGGCAACGACGCCAACGACAACGACACCAACAGCCCGAGCGTCATCGCGCTGTTCAGCAGCGTGGCCGATGCCGGCACCGCGCTGGCGGCCGGCTACGCCACCAGCAACGGCCCGGTGGTCGATGCCTCCGGCAGCAGCACCGGCGAGGACCAGGAGGGCGCGACCACCGTGCTCAGCCTGGAGGTGCAGGACGCCGACTCGGGTCTCACCACCCTGGACGGCTCGTCCATCGTGCTCAGCGTGGAAAACGGCCTGGTGGTCGGCCGCGTGGATGGCGGCACCTATAACGGCCAGGCCGCCTTCGCCGTGGCCATCGGCCAGGACGGCAGCATCAGCATCGCCCAGTACATTCCGCTGCAGCACCCGGATACCGCCAACCATGACGACGCACTGAACCTCTCCGGCAAGATCCGCGCGGTGGTCACCGTCACCGACGGGGACGGCGACGTGTCGGTGGATTCCGTCGGCATCGGCGGCGTGGTGCGCTTCGAGGACGACGGCCCCAGCGCCACCCAGGTGACCGCCACCGATACCCTGGACGATGAGGGCCTGTCCGGCGGCATCAATGGCGGGCCTGGCGACGTTTCCGGCGCCCAGACCAGCACCAGCGGCAGCCTCGGCTACGACGCCGGTGCCGATGGCCTGAAATCCATCGAACTGACCGGGCCCAGCACCCTGGGCAGCGAGAGCGTCACCTCGACCTGGGATGCCTCGACCAACACCCTGACCATCAGCAGCGCCCGTGGCGACCTGATGACCGTGGTGCTGACCGACCTGGCCAGCGGCGCCTACACGGTCAACCTGCTCAAACCGCTGATGCACACGGTCAACGGCACCGAGGACAACATCACCCTCAACGTCGGCTACAAGGTCACCGACGGCGATGGCGACACCGCCGACGGAGCCCTGGCGGTCACCATCAACGACGACACCCCGACCCTGCAGGTCGGCGCGCTGGACCTGAACTCCTCGGTGACCTTCGTCGGCACCGATGCCGGCTACAGCAACAGCTACGGCTACTACATCAAGGGCGACGACGGCACCCCGCTCAGCGGCAAGGTGATCTGGGCCAACGTCCATGACCAGGGCAACGGCGACACCTTCGACCTGGGCAACCTGGACCCGGCCAGCACCGGCTTCTTCATCATCCCCGACGGCGGCGCCAACGGCGGCCTGGCCAACGGCGCCGACATCACCTTCCAGCTGGTGGGCGGCAAGTGGCAGGCCTTCATCGGCAGCACCCCGCTGACCGGTGCCGACGGTGCCAACGTGCTGTTCAGCGACGCCACCCTCAACCCCGGCGGCTCGCACCTGCAGGACACCGGCAACGCCGGCAACCAGAACTGGGAAGACAAGACCGCCACCTCCGACTACGACTACAACGACGTCAGCACCAGCGTCACCTGGGGCTCGACCCTGCAACTGCAGGTGGATGAGACCAACCTCGGGCAGGGCGCCAGCGCCACTGCCACCGCCGACTTCAGCGGCCTGTTCAACGTGCAGCCCGGCGCCGATGGCCTGGGCAGCCTGGACTACGGGCTGGAAGTCACCAACCCGGCCTCCGGGCTGGTGGACACCGAGACCGGCGATGACGTGGTGCTGTTCCTGGAGAACGGCCAGGTCGTGGGCCGCGTCGGCGATGCCAGCGGCGAGGTCGTCTTCACCCTCACCGTGGGCGCGGACGGCAAGGTCACGCTCGAACAGCTGCGTGCCATCGAACATCCGACGTCCGATCCGGACGAAGCGGCCTTCCTCGGCTCCGGCCACGTCAAGCTCAACCTGACGGTGACCGACGGCGACGGCGACAGCGTCAGCGGCGGCCTGGACATCGGCAAGGTCATCAGCTTCCGCGACGATGCCCCGAGCATCAGCGCCGGCGAGATCGCCAGCGCCGCGCTGGAGGTGGACGAGACCAACCTGCTGGTGGACAAGACCCTCGACTACAGCACGGCCTTCACCCACAGCTATGGCGCGGATGGCGCCGGCAGCATCAGCTACGCGCTGGCCATCAGCGCCGCGGGTGCCGACAGCGGCCTGAAGGACACCGCCAGCGGCCAGAGCATCAAGCTGTACCTGGAAGGTGGCGAGGTGGTCGGCCGTGTCGGCGACCAGAGCGGCGCGATCTCCTTCAAGGTCACGGTGGACGCCGACGGCAAGGTCACCCTCGACCAGAAGCTGGCCATCGTGCACTCGCCCGATTCCGGGCCTGACCAGGCCACCGGCCTCTCCGCCGCCGACCTGGTGAAACTGGTGGCGACCATCACCGACAAGGACGGTGACGCCAGCAGCGCCAGCCTCAACCTGGGCAACGCCATCAGCTTCCGTGACGACGCCCCGAACATCGACCCCGGCCAGGTCGCCAACGGCAGCCTGGAAGTGGATGAAAGCGTCCTGGGGACCGACGTCACCCGCGACTTCAGCGGCGCGTTCAGCCACAGCTTCGGCAGTGACGGCGCGGGCACCATCACCTACGCGCTGGCCATCAGTGCCGAGGGTGCCGATACCGGGCTGAAGGACACCGCCAGCGGCAGCGACATCAAGCTCTATCTGGAAGGGGGCGAAGTGGTGGGCCGCGTGGGCGACCAGAGCGGCGCCATCGCCTTCAAGGTCACGGTGGATGCCGACGGCAAGGTCACCCTCGACCAGAAACTGGCCATCGTGCACTCGCCCGACACCGGTCCGAATCAGGCCACGGGGCTTTCCGCCGCCGACCTGGTGAAACTGATCGCGACCATCACCGACCGCGACGGCGACCCGGACAGCGCCACTCTCAACCTGGGCAACGCCATCAGCTTCCGTGACGACGCCCCGAACATCGACCCCGGCCAGGTCGCCAACGGCAGCCTGGAAGTGGATGAAAGCGTCCTGGGGACCGACGTCACCCGCGACTTCAGCG
>NZ_QKRU01000078.1:0-32008 GCF_003234055.1 Pseudomonas sp. 57B-090624 | reverse complement strand
GCCCTGGCCCTGATCGCCGCGCCCCTGGCCGGCTACAGCGGCTGGCTGGCCGGCTGGGTGCCCGACAGCTACCAGCGTTACCAGGCTGAAAGCAGCATCCGCCGCGTCACCCTGCCCGACGGCAGCGACGTGGAGCTGAACCTCGCCACGCGCCTGAGCTACGCCAGCTTCATCGACCGCCGCCGCGTCAGCCTCGACAGCGGCGAAGCCTACTTCCACGTCAGCCACGACAGCGCCCACCCCTTCGTGGTGCAGGCCGGCCAGGGTTCGATCACCGTCACCGGCACCCGCTTCAACGTCTGGAAGTACCAGGACAACGTCGTGGTCACCGTCACCGAGGGCTCGGTCAAGGTGCGCAGCGAACAGCGCGGCAACGACAGCAACCTCAGCCCCGGCATGCAGGCCAGCTTCGGCCCGGGCGACATGCAGCCGGTGGTCGGCGCCGTGGACACGCAGAAGGCCCTGGCCTGGCGCGACGGCAAGCTGATCCTCGACGACCTGACCCTCGCCGAGGCCGTGCCGCTGATCAACCGCTACCTCGACGCCCCGCTGGTACTGGGCGACCAGGCCAGCGCCGACCAGCGCATCGGCGGCATCTACAGCACCCGCGACATCCGCAGCCTGGTCAGCGCCCTGCCCCAGGTCCTGCCCGTCAGCCTCGCCCAGCAGGCCGACGGCAGCACCCTGATCAGCAACCGCAAGATGCGCCTGTGAAGCCGGGCGCCACGCCCGGAACGCCCCACCCGGTAAATTTCCCCGCGCCCTGATCGTTCATCTGGCAGCGCCCCTTCGCCGTCGCCCCGTGCCGGCCAGGGCCCCTCCAGAGCCGGACATCCCATGAGCGCCCCACGACTTCCACGCCGCCTGATCCTCGCCCCGCTGCTGCTCGTCCCCCTCCTCGCGCTCGCCGCCTGGAAGGCCATGCCCGACGCCGTCCATGAAGGCGACACCGTGACCGTCGCCGTCGGCACCATCGAAAGCAGCGTCAGCGCCCTCGGCACCCTGCAGCCACGTCGCTACGTCGACGTCGGCGCCCAGGCCTCCGGGCAGATCCGCAAGCTGCACGTGGAGCCCGGCGACAGCGTCGATGAAGGCCAGCTGCTGGTGGAGATCGACCCCTCCACCCAGCAGGCGCGGGTCGATGCCGGGCGCTCCTCCATCGACACCCTCAAGGCGCAGCGGGAAGAACAGCAGGCCCAGCACGCGCTGGCCCGCCAGCAGTACGCCCGCCAGCAGAAACTCGCCGCCAGCGGCGCCACCCGTGACGAAGACCTGCAGGTGGCCCACGCCCAGGTACGCACCACCCAGGCGCGCATCGCCATGATCGAGGCCCAGATCCGCCAGGCCCAGGCGACCCTGCGCAGCGACGAGGCCGAGCTCGGCTACACGCGCATCTACGCCCCCATCTCCGGCACCGTGGTAGCTGTCGACGCCCGCGTCGGCCAGACCCTCAACGCCCAGCAGCAGACACCGCTGATCCTGCGTATCGCCAAGCTCTCGCCGATGACCGTCTGGGCCCAGGTCTCGGAAGCCGACATCGGCCGCGTGCGGCCCGGCATGCCCGCCTGGTTCACCACCCTCAGCGGCGAAGGCCGGCGCTGGGAAGCCCGCGTGCGCCAGGTGCTGCCGCTGCCGCCGCGCCCGCTCGACCAGCTCAGCCAGGGCGGCGGCAGCCCCACCGGCAGCGGCGGCCGCGTGGTGCTCTACACCGTGCTGCTGGACGTGGACAACCAGGACAACACCCTGATGACCGAGATGACCGCCCAGGTCCACTTCGTCTCCGAGCGCGTCGAGAACGCCCTGGCCGTGCCCATCGCCGCACTGCAGGACGACGACAAGGTGCTGGTGGTCGGTGCCCGGGGCGCCATCGAGGAGCGCCGGGTGCGTACCGGCGTGCGCGACCGCATGCAGGTCCAGGTGCTGTCCGGGCTCAGCGAGGGCGAACGCCTGCTGATCGGCGAACCCGGCGACGCCCGATGAAGGCCCTGCACGAACCCGCCCTGCTGGAACTGGTCGACGTCCGCAAGCGCTACGGCGGCAACGGCGCGCCGGAAGTCGAGGTGCTGCGCGGCATCTCCCTGCGCATCGAGGCCGGCGAATTCGTCGCCATCGTCGGCGCCTCCGGCTCCGGCAAGTCGACCCTGATGAACATCCTCGGCTGCCTCGACCGCCCCAGCTCCGGCACCTACCGCTTCGCCGGCCGCGACGTCGCCGCGCTGGATGTCGACGAGCTGGCCTGGCTGCGCCGCGAGGCCTTCGGCTTCGTCTTCCAGGGCTACCACCTGATCCCCTCCGCCTCGGCCCGCGAGAACGTCGAGATGCCGGCCATCTATGCCGGCATCCCCGCGCCCGAGCGCAGCGCACGCGCCGCCGAACTGCTGCGCCGCCTGGGCCTGGAGAGCCGCGCCGGCAACCGTCCGCACCAGCTCTCCGGCGGGCAGCAGCAACGCGTCTCCATCGCCCGCGCGCTGATGAACGGCGGCCACGTGATCCTCGCCGACGAGCCCACCGGCGCCCTCGACAGCCAGAGCGGCATCGAGGTGATGAAGCTGCTCGAGGAGCTGTCCGCCCAGGGCCACGCGGTGATCCTCATCACCCACGACCGCGAAGTCGCCGCCCGCGCCCAGCGCATCATCGAAGTGCGCGACGGCCATGTCCTCAGTGACAGCGCCGACGCCCGAGCGCCCGGTGCCAACGCCGGCGCACTGCCCGCCAGCCACCTGCGCGAACGCCTCGAAGAACGCCGCGAACTGCCTCCCGGCGCCTGGCGGGGCGAACTGCTCGAAGCCCTGCGCGCCGCCTGGCGGGTGATGTGGGTGAACCGCTTCCGCACCGCCCTGACCCTGCTCGGCATCGTCATCGGCGTCGCCTCGGTGGTGGTCATGCTGGCCATCGGCGAAGGCAGCAAGCGCCAGGTCATGGCGCAGATGGGCGCCTTCGGCTCCAACATCATCTACCTCTCCGGCTATTCGCCGAACCCGCGCGTACCCGAAGGCGTGGTCAGCCTCGCCGACATCGCCGCGCTGTCCAAGCTGCCCCAGGTGCAGCGGATCATGCCGGTCACCGGCGGCGACACCCTGGTGCGTCGCGGCAACCTCGACTTCCAGGCCTACACCCGCGGCAACGGCGTCGACTTCCCCAGCATCCTCAACTGGCCCGTCGCCGAAGGCGCCTTCTTCGACCAGGCCGACGAGGACAGCGCCGCCACCGTGGCGGTGATCGGCCAGAAGGTACGCGACAAGCTGTTCGCCGGGCGCGACCCCATCGGCCAGCACATCCTCATCGAGAACGTGCCCTTCCAGGTGATCGGCACCCTGGCGGCCAAGGGCGCCAGCTCCGGCGACGAGGACGCCGACTCGCAGATCGTCGTGCCCTACTCCACCGCCAGCATCCGCCTGTTCGGCAAGCCCGAGCCGGATTTCGTCGTGGTCGCCGCCGCCGACGCCCGCCGCGTGCAGCAGGCCGAGGCCGCCATCGACCGCCTGCTGCTGCGCCTGCACCGCGGCATCCGCGATTTCGAGCTGACCAACAACGCCGCACTGATCCAGGCCGAGGCCAGCACGCGCAACAGCCTGTCGCTGATGCTCGGCGCCATCGCCGCCATCTCCCTGCTGGTGGGCGGCATCGGCGTCATGAACATCATGCTCATGACGGTGCGCGAGCGGACCCGCGAAATCGGCATCCGCATAGCCACCGGCGCCCGCCAGCGCGACATCCTCCGCCAGTTCCTCACCGAAGCCACGCTGCTCTCGGTCACCGGCGGCATCGCCGGCATCGCCATCGCCCTGCTGCTGGGCGGCGCCCTGCTGCTGGCGGATGTCGCCATCGCCTTCTCCCTCACCGCCATGCTCGGCGCCTTCGCCTGCGCCCTGGCCACCGGCGTCGCCTTCGGCTTCATGCCGGCACGCAAGGCCGCGCGGCTCGACCCGGTAACCGCACTGACCAGCCCATGACCGCATTCGCCCCCCGCACCCTGCTGCCGCTGTGCCTGGCGCTC
Organism: Pseudomonas sp. 57B-090624; assembly: GCF_003234055.1. Lineage (NCBI taxonomy): Bacteria > Pseudomonadati > Pseudomonadota > Gammaproteobacteria > Pseudomonadales > Pseudomonadaceae > Pseudomonas > Pseudomonas sp. 57B-090624. The sequence goes on along the minus strand of NZ_QKRU01000078.1, from coordinate 28,011 downwards.
GGCGCCTGCACCGGTGCCGATACCACACCGACGGCGGCGATCACGCCGCCCCCCCACTGGCAGTCCCCTGACCGCCAGGGCGCCGCGCAGATCACCGCCGACTGGTGGCACGCCTTCGGCAGCCCTGAACTCAGCCAACTGATCCAGCAGGCCCGCCAGGGCAGCTTCGATCTTGCCGCCGGCCGCGCACGGATACGCCAGGCCAGCGCCGCCGCCGTGATCGCCGGCGCCCCGCTGCTGCCCGACGTGAAGGCCGAGCTGAGCGGCAGCTACCAGCAACTGCTGGGTGACGAAGGCTTCAGCGCCCTGGATGCCGAGCACGACAGGCCGCGTTTCGACACCTATGCCACCGGCCTCAGCGCCAGCTACGAGCTGGATTTCTGGGGCGGCAGGCGCGCCGCCCGCGACAGCGCCCTGCACAGCCTGGAGGCCAGCCACTTCGACCAGGCGACCCTGGAGCTGACCCTGCTCGCCGGCGTCGCCAGCAGCTACCTGCAGGTGCTGGCCCTGGGCGAACAGGTACGCATCGCCGAAGGCAACCTCGGCAACGCCCGCCAGGTACTGGAACTGGTGGCAGCACGCCAGGCCGCCGGCGCCGCCACGCGCCTGGAGTTGGCCCAGCAGCGCAGCCTGGTGGCCGGCCGCGAACGCGCCCTGGAACGCCTGCGCCAGCAGGGCGGCGAAGCCCGTGTCGCCCTGGCCACGCTGCTCGGCCAGCCGGTGCAGGCGCTGCACCTGAAGGGCGAGAAGCTGGCCTGCATCCAGTGGCCCGGCATCGGCGCCGGGGTGCCCAGCGAACTGCTCGGCCGTCGCCCCGACATCGCCGCCGCCGAAGCACGCCTGGCCGCCGCCGATGCCGATGTACGCGTCGCCCGCGCCGCCATGCTGCCGAGCCTGACCCTGAGCGCCAGCCTCGGCACCGGCTCCGAGCAGTTCTCCGACATCCTGCGCAACCCTTACTACAGCGTCGCCACCGGCCTCACCGCGCCGATCTTCAACGCCGGCCGCCTCGATGCCAGCCATCGCCAGCGCCAGGCCCGCGAAGAGGAGCTGCTGGCCACCTACCGCGCCGCCATAGTCGCGGCCTTCGGCGACGTGGAGCGCGCCCTGCTGGCCATCGACGGCCTCGACCGCCAGCGCCAGTGGCAGGCCGAGGAACTCGCCCAGGCCCAGCGCGCCTTCGAACTGGCGGAAAACCGCTACCGCGCCGGCGCCGAGACCCTGCTCACCGTGCTGGAGACCCAGCGCAGCCTCTACCAGGCCGAAGACGACGCCGTGCAACTGCGCCTCGCCCGCCTGCAAGCCGCCGTCGGCCTGTACAAGGCCCTGGGTGGCGGCTGGACGCCGGACGCCAATCAGTTGGCCGAACGCACCCCGGGCTGAAGCCCGGGCAACCCGATTCGCACCAGGCGCAGCATCGCCCGTGGGAGCGAATTCATTGGCTCTGTCTGCGTTAGGTGTTGCTAGAGGATTTGAGCTCAGCTGATTGCTGAGTTCTGGTGATGTTTCTGGTTTCGCCCTCCCGGGCGAGTCCCTTTTCCAATCGCTGGAACGCCAGCCCGGTGAAAAGGAACCAAAAAACTTGCCCCATCATCCGTCCCGACTGCGTCGGGTTCCCTCACTCCATCGCCGTTACTCGCTACGCTCGCCCTTCGGGCCGCACTGAAGTGCGTTCGCCGCAAGCGTCGTCTGGGGGCCGGCGCGATGGGCCATCCATGGCCTGGCGCGCCTCTCGCGGCATCCATGCCGCTCGTCCCCCGGCGCAACGACTGCGTTCGGCCTCCTGGAGGGGCCTTGGCGGCTGCTCCAACTTTCTTCGTCCGACGAATCACCACGTGGTGCGCAGAGGCTTTCGTAGGATGGTGTAGAGCGAAGCGAAACCCATGCGGTGGCGGTGGCACGAACTCTTGGGCGCCCGGAAATGGCGTGCTTGAGCGCTTGCATTAAAACCACAGCAGCTAACGCAAACAGAGCCAATTCATTCGCGATGCCCGCCACGCGGGCCAAGGCCGGATCAAGCCTTGCCCGGCAACTTCAGGTTGCGCGCATACCAGGGCCGGCGCGGGGTGCGGCGCAGCAGGTCGCTGATATCGCCCTCGTCACTGAAGGCGATGCGCAAGGCCAGCTTCATGGCTTCGATCTCCATCTCGCCCATTCCCCCACCGGCATCGCCGATGCCGCCGCAGCCATGGGTGCTCGGCCCGAGCCAGGGGTCGGCCACCTCCACCCAGCGCCCCGGCGCGAACCAGGGCACGCCGTTGACTTCGCGGCGCTGCACCTCGCCCGGGTGGGCGCGCTCGTGGGCGCGGTACCAGTCCTCGATGCGGTCGTCGATCCAGCCGTGGAAGCGCCAGAACACCGGGTTCACATGGGAGGAAAAGGGGTCGCCCAGGTAATCGTTCTCCGCACGGAACCAGCGTGCGGCGTAGTCCGCCTGGTCGCGGTCGCCCACCACCGGCATGCCGTTGGAGGGGTCGCGGGTGACCGTGGCCCAGCGCATGTGCAGCCAGTCGTGGATGTTCAGCTCCACCTCGGAGCCGAACTGCGCCAGGGTCAGTCGGCTCAGGTAGTCCGGGTCCTGGTACTGGGATTCCCAGACCTGGAAGTTGCTGAAGAAGGTCTCGGCCGCCTTGATGCCGCGCAGCCACTCGCTCAGCTCCTCGTCATCGGCCGCCAGCCAGGCCGGCGGTACCGAGTTGCCGTCGTGGTTCTCCTGGTAGCGGATGAACCCCAGGCGATCGTGCTCGACATAGGGCGAGGGCAGCGGCAGGCGCGTCCAGTTCGGCAGGTCGGGCTGCAGGGCACGGGCCTGGCCGAGCATGTGCCGGTGCATGAAGAAGAAGTCCTCCCCCGAGCCATTGAGGTGTTTGCGCCGCCCGCGTGCACCGCGCTCGGCGTCACGCGGGCCGGGCTGCCAGCCGGCGCCGCGCAGGGCATCGCGGCGGGCGTCGTCGAAGCGGTGCCACTTGTCCCGCGTGGCGTGCCAGAGCTGGTGGAACAGCCGGTGTTCGGCGGATACCAGCCAGCGCATCAGCGCCGGAGCCAGCGGGGTGACCTGGTGCGCCTCGGGGAAGGCACGCTTGGTGGCGACGAACTGGCTGTCCGGCTCGGGCATGTCCAGCGGCCGGTCTATACGGCGGATGCGCCCGGTCAGCGTCCCCGCCCCGGCATCGCCCCAGCTGCTCCAGACCTCGTCGAGAATCGCCTCCAGCTCATGGCTGGGGGCCGACTCGCCCTGCGGCACCAGGCGCCAGCGCAGCTTCCCGGCATCCGCCGCCACCAGCTCGCCCAGCACCCGGTAACGGGGCTCTTCGCGACTCCGCAGGCGCTCGCCCAGGTCGATGAAACCGCGCAGGGAACGGCCGGTGGGGCCGATATCGAGGAGCATCTGCACGCCCTGTACGGGCAGATCGTCCAGGCCGATGTCCATGCCGCTGAAGCGCAGGTCCCAGATGCCGCGCAGCTTGCCGGTGAGGCTCACGCCCTCGCCGGCGGCTGCCTCGACACTGGCCTCGCCAGGCGTCTCCACCTGGTCCTTCTCCAGCTTGTCGTCGTGGTCCACCGGCGGGCGTGCGTACCACACCGCGGGCACTGCCGCCCCGACCACCGCCAGCCCCGCCATGAACCCCCGCCTGGAAAACCTCATCGTCACATCCGTATCCGTGTCAGCCACGCCTATCCAGCTAGAACGAGAGGCCCTGAAACAAATTTACCGCCCCTGCAGCGCTAAATTTCCCGCCGCCACCCTCGTTCCTCCGTGACAGGCGAACCCGCAGCGGCGGGCGCCGGAACCGCATCGACCCTGGCAACCAACGGGATGGCAATGAACACGACCCGCTCCAGCAAGGCCCCCTACCTCCTCGCCCTGGCGCTTCTCCTCGCCCTCGTCGCTGCCGCGGCCTGGTACCTCCTCTTCCCACGACCCGCCGAAGGCTATCCGCGCGAGGTGATGAAGCACGCCGAGGAGCTGCAGGACCGCATTCTTTCCTTCGACAGCCACATCACCGTGCCGCCGGACTTCGGCACCGGAGGCAACGAGGCCGACAAGGACGGCGAAGGCCAGTTCGACCTGGTCAAGGCCGGGCGCGGGCGCCTCTCCGGCGCGGCGCTGACGATCTTCGGCTGGCCGGAGATCTGGAACGGCCCCAACGCCCCCCATCGCCCCACCGCCGCCTTCGTCGACGAGGCGCGCCACCAGCAGGAACTGCGCTACAGGATCATCAGCGGCATGGTGCGCGACTTCCCCAACCAGGTCGGCATCGCCTACACCCCGGCCGACTTCCGCCGCCTGCACGGCGAAGGCAAGTTCGCCATCTTCATCAGCATGCTCAATGCCTACCCCCTGGGCGACGACCTGGACGCCCTGGACACCTGGGCCGCGCGCGGCATGCGCATGTTCGGCTTCAGCTACGTGGGCAACAACGCCTGGGCCGACTCCTCGCGCCCGCTGCCCTTCTTCAACGACAGCGTCGACGCCCTCGGCGGCCTCTCGCCCCTGGGCGAGCAGGCGGTGGCGCGGCTCAACGACCTGGGCGTGATCATCGACGTGTCGCAGATGTCCACCCTGGCCCTGGAAGACGTCGCCCGCCTCAGCCGCGCCCCCATCGTCGCCTCCCACTCGGCGCCGCGCGCGCTGGTGGACATCCCGCGCAACCTCAGCGACCGCGAGCTGCAAACCATCAAGGCAAGCGGCGGCGTGATCCAGGTGGTGGGCTTCCCCGCCTACCTCAAGCCCCTCAGCAAGCCGACCCTGGACAAGCTCAACGCCCTGCGTGCGCGCTTCGACCTGCAGCCGCTCGACGGCCTGGCCAATGCCCTGATGCCGGGTGACCCGATCATCGCCATCTGGCCGGAGCAGCGCTTCGGCGAGTACGCCAGCGCGCTCTACGCCATCCTCGAGGAAGAGCCCCGCGCCAGCGTCAAGGAGCTGGTGGACGCCATCGACTACACCGTGCGCAAGGTCGGCATCGACCACGTCGGCATCGCTTCCGACTTCAACGACGGCGGCGGCGTCGAGGGCTGGATGAACGTCGGCGAGTCGCGCAACCTCACCGCCGAGCTGATCCTGCGTGGCTACTCCGACGCCGATATCGCCAAGCTCTGGGGCGGCAACTTCCTCCGCGTCTGGGAGGAGGTGCAGCGCCGCGCCAAACCGGCCGCCGCCAGCGCCGCACAACCGCAAGCGGAGCGTGGCTGATGAGCGACCGTCGTACCTTCCTCAAGCACGCCGGCCTGCTCGCTGCCGCCCTGCCCCTGCGTTCCGCCCTCGCCGGCGACGCCCAGGCCGCCACGCCGCCGGCCAGCCCGGCCAAGGACAAATGGCAGGCGCTGCGCCAGCAGTTCGACCTGGACCCGGCCTACCTGCACTTCTGCTCCTTCCTCCTCGCCTCCCACCCCCGCGTGGTGCGCGAGGCCATCGCCCACTTCCGCGCCCGGCTGGATGCCAACCCCGGGGAGGTGCTGGACTGGGACCGCGAGGAACTCTGGGGCTACGAGAACGACGTGCGCGCCTGGGCCGGCCGCTACTTCGGCGTGCGCCCCGGCCAGGTCGCCCTCACCGGCAGCACCACCGACGGCCTGTCGATGATCTACGGCGGCCTGCGGGTGGCGCCGGGCAAGGAGATCCTGGTCAGCACCCACGAGCACTACTCCACCCTGACCCGCCTGGAGTACCGCGAGCAGATGATGGGCACCCGGGTGCGCCGCGTGCCGCTGTTCAAGGCGCCGCACAGCGCCTCGGTGGACGAGATGCTCGGCAACCTCCGCCAGGCCATCCGCCCCGAGACCCGCGTGCTCGGCATGACCTGGGTGCAGTCCGGCAGCGGCGTGAAGCTGCCGGCGCGCGAGATCGGCCAGCTGGTGAAGGAAGCCAACCAGGGCCGCGACGAAGCCGACCGCATCCTCTACGTGGTCGACGGCGTCCACGGCTTCGGCGTCGAGGACCTGAACTTCGCCGACTTCAACTGCGACTACTTCATCGCCGGCACCCACAAGTGGCTGTTCGGCCCGCGCGGCACCGGCGTCATCATCGCCCGCGAGGAGACGCCGCAGCCCCATCTGGTGCCCAGCGTCCCCACCTTCACCAAGGGCGAGACCTTCGGCACCCTGATGACCCCCGGCGGCTACCACGCCTTCGACCATCGCCTGGCGGTGGGCAAGGCCTTCGAGCTGCACCTGGAGCTGGGCAAGGCCGATGTCCAGGCCCGCATCCACCAGCTCAACAGCTACCTCAAGGACCGCCTCGCCGAGCACGCCAGGGTGCAGCTGGTCACGCCGCGCAGCCCCGCGCTGTCCTCGGGCTTCACCTTCTTCCGCGTCGAAGGCCGCGATTGCGACGCCGTGGCCCGCTACCTGCTGCAGCACAAGGTGATCAGCGACGCCGTGGACCGCGACGTCGGCCCCGTGGTGCGCCTGGCCCCCGGCCTGCTCAACGACGAAGCCGAGATCGACCGGGTGCTGGCCATCCTCGCCCCGCAGCTCGCCTGACCCTTTCGCCCTTCGAGAGAACCGCCATGCATGCACTCAAGCCCCTGGCCCTGGTGGCCACCCTGTTCGCCGCCGCCCCGGCCTTCGCCGCCGAGGCGAACAAGCCCGGCAGCCTGTTCAAGGACTGCAAGGACTGCCCCGAGATGGTCGTGCTGCCCGCCGGCAGCTTCACCATGGGCACCCCCGACGACGAAGTCGGCCGCCAGCCCGATGAAGGCCCGCTGCACACCGTGACCTTCGCCAGGCCCTTCGCCATCAGCAGGTTCCAGGTGCTGGCCAGGGAGCTGCAGGCCTGGCAGCGCGAGGCCAGGGTCACCCTCCCCGACGGCGACGACCGCCCCGGGCGCCTGTGCAGCAACGGCAAGCCCAGCTACCCGCAAGGCCCCGATCAGCCCGCCGTGTGCATCAGCTACGACGAGGTGAAGGCCTATGTCGCCTGGCTGTCGAAGAAGACCGGCAAGCACTACCGCATGCTCAGCGAAGCCGAACGCGAGTACGCCGCCCGCGCCGGCAGCGAAGGCCCGTTCCCCTTCCCCCTCGACGAAGGCAAGGAGTACAGCATCGCCCAGCACGCCAACACCTACGGCGCCGCCGACGGCTACAACTTCACCTCCCCGGCGGGCAGCTTCCCGGCCAACGCCTTCGGCGTCTACGACATGCACGGCAACGTCTACGAATGGGTGGCGGACTGCCTGCACGACAGCTACGTCGGCGCCCCCACCGACGGCAGCCCGTGGATGGAGGAGACGTGCGAGGTCGTGCAGATCCGCGGCAACGACTGGGGCGAGGCGCCGATCTTCTCCCGCTCCGGCAACCGCAACGCACTGGTCACCACCGAGCGCGGCGACTGGATCGGCTTCCGGGTCGCCAGGGAGGTTTAGCCCCCCCCCCCGCTAAATTTGCCCCCTCGCCAGACGTTCAAGAGGTGCGCAGCCACGGGTTGCGCCCCAGCGGGTGGCAGCGGCCACCCGCCAACTCTTCAAGCAGGTACCCCCCATGAACAGGCCCGCGCGCGGAGTGATCAGAGAGTTGTTCACGCTGCTCAAACCTTTCCGACTGATCGTCATCAGCTCCATCGTGCTGGGCATGGTGGGCGGCCTCAGCGTCACGGTGCTGCTGGCGACCATCAACGGCGCCCTGCACTCCGAAACCAGCCTGAGCGGCGGCGTCGTGGCCGCCTTCGCGGGGCTGTGCCTGCTGGCACTGGGCAGCGCCATCTACTCGGACATCGGCACCAACTACGTCGGGCAGCACATCATCGCCAAGCTGCGCAAGGAACTGGGCGAGAAGGTGCTCTCGGCCCCGATCGAGCAGATCGAGCGCTTCCGCACCCATCGCCTGATCCCCGTACTGACCCATGACGTCGACACCATCAGCGACTTCGCCTTCGCCTTCGCCCCGCTGGCCATCTCGTTCACCGTCACCCTGGGCTGCATGGGCTACCTGGCCCTGCTGTCCTGGCCGATGTTCCTGATGCTGGTGGTGGCCATCATCGTCGGCACCGCCGTCCAGTACCTGGCCCAGGGCCACGGCATCAAGGGGTTCATGCAGGCCCGTGACTGGGAGGACGACCTGCAGAAGAACTACAGCGCCATCGCCGAAGGCGCCAAGGAACTGAGGATCCACCGCCCGCGCCGCAACCGCATGTATGTGTCCGGGATCGAGCAGACGGCCGAGAAGATCTGCGACACGCAGATCCGCTCCATCAACACCTTCGTGATCGCCAAGTCCTTCGGCTCGATGCTGTTCTTCGTGGTCATCGGCCTGGCCCTGGCCATGCAGTCGATGTGGCCGAGCGCCGACAAGACGGTCATGAGCGGCTTCGTCCTGGTGCTGCTGTACATGAAGGGGCCGCTGGAACACCTGATCGGCACGTTGCCGATCATCGGCCGGGCGCAGATCGCGTTCCGCCGCATCGCCGAGCTGTCGGAGCAGTTCTCCTCGCCCGAGCCCCACCTGCTCCTCAATGCCCAGGGCAGCCCGGACAAGTCCATCAGCAGCCTCGAACTGCGCGAGGTGTCCTACGCCTTCCCCGCCGTCGAGGGCAGCGCCCCGTTCCGCCTCGGCCCGGTGAACCTGAAGATCGACCAGGGCGACATCGTCTTCATCGTCGGCGAGAACGGCTGCGGCAAGACCACCCTGATCAAGCTGCTGCTGGGCCTCTACGCCCCGCAACACGGCGAGATACGCCTGAACGACCAGGCGGTGAACGCGCGCACGCGGGACGACTACCGCCAGCTGTTCACCACCATCTTCGCCGACTACTACCTGTTCGACGATGTCGTCCAGGGCGACCAGCACCTGCCCGAGGACGCCAACACCTACCTGGAACGCCTGGAGATCGCCCACAAGGTGAGCGTACGGGACGGTTCCTTCACCACCACCGACCTGTCCACCGGGCAACGCAAGCGCCTGGCGCTGGTCAACGCCTGGCTGGAGGAACGGCCCGTGCTGGTGTTCGACGAATGGGCCGCCGACCAGGACCCCACCTTCCGCCGCATCTTCTACACCGAGCTGCTGCCGGACCTCAAACGCCTGGGCAAGACCATCATCGTGATCTCCCACGACGACCGCTATTTCGACATCGCCGACCAGCTGGTGCGCATGGAAGCGGGGAAAGTCGTGACCGAATTACAGACGGCGTGATTGATCACGATTCTTATTTCCGGTTTTTCCAGTGCCATCCGTCTTATCAAAAATCAAAAACAACGCCACCACTTCGACGACCAAGAGGACCACCATGCCAGCGCTACCGGGACTTACGAACCTCACCAAGGCATTGCTCATGCGCCGTATGCTTCAGCCGGGTTTCAACGCCACCGCGCTAGGCTTCGCCTTCTCCATGGCGGTTGCCGCCCAGGTACAAGCCCAGGAGATCGAATTCAACATTCCCGCCCAGTCACTGGCCAGCGCGCTGCTGACCCTGGGCAAGCAGGCCGACCTCCAGGTGCTGTACAGCGCCGATGACGTCCAGGGCCTGCGCAGCCAGGCGGTCGTCGGCCGGTTCTCCACCGACAAGGCCCTGGCGCGGATGCTGGCGGGCACCAACCTGTCCTTCAGCCTGCAGAACAACACCGCCATCCTGCAGAAGCGCTCCGCCTCCGACTCCCTCGAGCTGAGCACCATCAGCATTTCCGGCCAGTCGGTCGAATCGGCCTATGGCCCCGTCGACGGCTATGTGGCCACCCGCAGCGCCACCGGCACCAAGACCGACACCCCGATCCTGGAGATCCCCCAGGCCGTCAACGTCATCACCGCCGACCAGATCGAGACCCAGGGCGCCCGCAACCTGACCCAGGCCCTGCGCTACACGCCCGGCCTCGGCGTCAACGGCTTCACCGATCGCAACGCCATCGCCGACGAGATCACCAGCCGCGGCTTCGCCCCGACCCCGCTGTACCTGGACGGCGCCTACCTGCCCTACGCGGGCAGCCTGGGTGGCGCACCGCAGATCGACCCCTACACCCTGGAGCGCGTCGAAGTGCTCAAGGGGCCGTCCTCGGTCCTCTACGGGCAGAACCAGCCGGGTGGCGTGGTGAACATGGTGTCCAAGCGCCCGACCACCGAGCAGCGCAGCCAGGTGAAGTTCGGCCTGGGCAGCTACCACCGGGTGAACGGCGCCTTCGACACCAGCGGCCCCATCGACGAGGAGAAGCAGTTCTCCTATCGCCTGGTGGGCCTGGCCAAGAAAGGCAACGAGCAGGTCGCGCACACCAACAACGAACGGCTGCTGCTCGCCCCCAGCCTGACCTGGGCCCCGTCGGAAGACACCTCCCTGACCCTGCTGGCGCAGATCCAGCGTGACGACGGCCTGTTCGACTACCAGGCCCTGCCGATGGTCGGCAGCCTGGTCCGTGGCCCCACCGGGCAGAAGATCGACCGCGACTTCTTCTCCGGCGACTCCAAGTACAACGACTACAAGCGTGACCAGTACATCCTGGGCTACGACTTCACCCAGAACCTCAGCGATGACCTGAAGTTCCGCTCCACCGCCCGCTACATCGACGTGCGCGACCGCTACAAGGGCTTCTACCTGCGCAGCTTCGCGACCGACACCAACGGCAACACCGACTACACCCGCGCCAACCGCGTGAAGCTGGACTGGCAACAGCACAACATCGCCTACACGCTGGATAACAACTTGGAATTCAGGTTCAACACCGGCGCCCTGGAGCACACCACCCTGGCGGGGATCGACTACCGCCACTTCAACCGCAAGTACGACGGCTACAACGCCTACAACGTGCTGCCGGTGGACCTGTACGGCAAGAACAACTACGACACCAGCAGCGTGACACCGGTGCTGGACACCAAGTGGGACAACACCATCCGCCAGATCGGCCTCTACGCCCAGGACCAGATCAAGCTCGACAGCTGGATCCTCACCATCGGCGGCCGCAAGGACTGGGCCGAGGTGGAGAACAAGGACCTGCTGGCCGACACCATCACCGAACAGCGTGACCACAAGTTCACCGGCCGCGTGGGCCTGACCTACGTCACCGACTTCGGCCTGGCGCCCTACATCAGCTACTCCGAGTCCTTCCTGCCGACCGTCGGCACCGCCGCCCCCGAGCGCGGTGGCAAGGCATTCGAGCCGACCGAAGGCAAACAGTACGAAGTGGGCGTGAAGTACCAGCCCTATGAGAAGACCCTGATCACCGCCGCGGTTTTCCAGATCGAGCAGAAGAACGTGCTGACCGGGGACGTCGAATACCCCCAGTACCAGTCGCAACAGGGTGAGGTGCGTTCCCGGGGCATCGAGCTGGAGGCCAAGTCCAGCATCGAGAACATCGACGTGCTCGCGGCCGCGACCTACATCGACTCCTTCTACACCAAGGAAACCTACGGCAACGAAGACAACCGCAGCGAGGCGCAGGCCCCCGTCTCCGCGACCGCCTGGGTCGACTACCACTTCGTCCAGGCGCCCCTCGCCGGCCTCACCTGGGGCGTGGGCGCGCGCTACACCGGGCGCAAGCCGGGCGACGCCGCCAACAGCTTCCACACCCCGTCCTACGTCGTCTACGACACCACGCTCCGCTATGACCTGGGCAAGCTCTCCAGCGACATGCGAGGCCTCCAGGCCAGCCTGAACGTGCAGAACCTCTTCGACCGCGAATACGTGTCGGACTGCAACTACTCGTTCGGCTGCTACTACGGCCAGGAGCGTGTCGCTTCGGTCGAGGTGTCCTACGACTGGTGAACGCCAGCGGCATGAAGAAACCGGGCTCAGGCCCGGTTTTTTTATGGCTCTGTCTGCGTTAGCTGTTGTGGTTTTAATGCAAGCGCTCAAGCACGGCCATTTCCGGGCGCCCAAGAGTTCGGGCCACCTCCACCGCATGGGTTTCGCTTCGCTCTACACCATCCTACGAAAGCCTGTGCGCACCACGTGGCGATGCGCTGGACGAAGAAAGGTGGGGCAGCCGCCAACGCCCCTCCAGCAGGCCGAACGCAGTCGTTGCGCCGGGGGACGAGCGGCATGGATGCCGCGAGAGGCGCGCCAGGCCATGGATGGCCCATCGCGCCGACCCCCAGACGACGCTTGCGGCGAACGCACTTCAGTGCGGCCCGAAGGGCGAGCGTAGCGAGTAACGACGATGGAGTGAGGGAACCCGACGCGGTCGGGCCGGATGATGGGGCAAGCCCTTTTGGTTCCTTTTAAGTGGTTCGGCATTCCGACGATTGTTAAAAGGGACTCGCCCGGGTGGGCGAAACCAGAAGCACCAACAAAACTCGGCAATCAGCTGAGCTAAAATCCTCTAGCAACACTTAACGCAGACAGAGCCTTTTTATGGCTGCCGTGCAGGGTCGAGGCCAGCATTCGGGGGCGGACATCCCCTCCTCCTCCTCCCATGAAAAAACCGGGCCTTGGCCCGGTTTCCGGTATCGCGCGGCCTGGGTCGCCGGATGCTATCGCCGGCTCAACGCGCCAGCGCCTGGCGCAAGGCGGACACCAGCTGCGCGTAGACGTCGTCGATATCCGGCACCACGCTGCGCAGTCGCAGGAAGTCGTGGATCAGCCCCTCGAACTCCAGCACCTGCACCGCAACCCCCTGCTCCTGCAGGCGCCGCGCATAAGCCCGCCCCTCGTCCAGCAGCGGGTCGAACCCCGCCAGGGCGATCACCGCCGGCGCCACGCCGGCATGGTCGGTCGCCAGCAACGGCGAGAAGCGCCAATCGAGCCGGTCGGCCGCCTCCCGCGCGTAATGCCGGTAGAACCACTCCAGGGTCTCGCTTTCCAGCAGGTAGCCCTCACCGAACAGCTGCATCGACGAGCTGCTGGCCGAGGCATCGGTAACCGGGTAGCACAGGAGCTGCAGGCAGGGCCTGATGACCGCCGCCGCCGAGCGCGCCGCCTCCAGGGCCAGCACCGTGGCCAGGGTGGCGCCGACGCTGTCGCCGCCGAAGACCACGCGGGTGAGATCCAGGGATTGCTCCCCGGCATGGGCGGCCAGCCAGGCCAGCGCATCGGCACCGTCGTTCAGCGGGGTCGGGAACCTGTGCTCGGGCGCCACGCGGTAGCCGACCGAAAGCACCGCGCACGGCGTCCGCTCGCAGAACTCGCGGCACACGCCGTCATGGGAGTCGAGGCTGCCGACCACGTAGCCGCCGCCGTGGAAATACACCAGGACGGGCAGCGTCCCGCTGGCAGTGGATGGTCGGTACAGGCGCAGGGGCAGCGAGGCGCCATCCCGGCTGCGGCACTCGAAATCCGTGGAACGCACGCCCTGCGGCGCGGCCCAGCGCAACTGCAAGGTGGTGCGTTCGAAGGCCTCCCTGGCCTGTTGCGGGGACGACACATGGAAAGGCCCGGGGCCACTGGCCTGGCTTTCTTCCGCCAGGTCGAGGAAGGCGTTCAGCTCTGGATGCAATGGCATCGCATGGTTCCTTGATCAAGGGGTACATCCACCGGAGGGGCCACGCAGGTGGCGCCCCCCCAGCAGTACGAAGGACCGCAACGAATACTCAGGCCGCCTGCGCGACGCAGTGCTCGATCAGCGCCTCCAGTTCGGCCTGGTAGGCCTGCATCAGTTGCTCGACGGTCTCGACGCGGTAGCGGCGATTGCTGAAGACACAGCGCAAGGCCAGCTGCCCGTCGTACACCTGCCCGACGATCTCCAGCCAGTTGCCCAGTGCGGCCATGGGGCTGTAGCAGCTGCCATAGCTCTCGGCCGCCGGCACCAGCATGGCCTTGTCGTCGAAGCTCTGGTCGAACTGCCCCAGGTAGTTGAAGGTGACCCGCACCTGGGGGGCGGCGCTCAACTGCGCGGCGACCTCCGGGCCGCTCAGGTGGCGCAGGACGCCGTAGCCGAGCCCCTTGTTCGGCACCGCCGCCAGCTGGCGTTGCACGGCCCTGACCGAGGCGCCGATGTCGTCGTCCAGCCCCGGTGTGAGACGTACCGGGAACATGCTGGTGAACCAGCCGACGGTGCGGCTCAGGTCGATGTCGGCCAGCAGGTCCTCACGCCCGTGCCCTTCCAGCTGGATCAGCGCCGAGGCCTGCCCGCTCCAACGGCACAGCACGCGGCTGAGGGCCGCCAGCAGCACGTCGTTGATCTGCGTCCGATAGACCGCCGGCACCTGCTTGAGCAACTGCTGGGTGTGCACCTCGGACAGGGTCAGGTGAGCCACCGCCTGGTGCCGCACCTGGTTCTTGCCCCGCGGGTTGTCGCAAGGCAGCTCGCTGCCCGGCTGGCGCGCCTGCGCGAGCCAGTAGTCCCGTTCCTCGGCCGGGAAGCTCTCGGCATAGGCGCCCAGGCCTTCCGCCCAGGCGCGGTAGCTGCTGGTGCGGAACGGGAAGCTTGGCGTCTCGCCCCTGTCATAGGCCTCGTAGGCCATCTGCAGGTCCTGCAGCAGCACCCGCCAGGAGACGGTGTCGATGACCAGGTGATGGATCACCATCAGCACCCGGGTCTCGCCGTTGGCCATGGCCACATGGGCGGTGCGCCAGACCGGGCCATCGCGCAGGTCCAGGCTGCGCTGGACCTCCTCGGCGAACAGTTCCAGCTCCGCCTCGTCCGCGACCTCCCGCTGCCAGAGCAAGGGCTCCGATGCCCAGAGCGCCTGCAGCTCCGCCAACGGCTGGTAGTGCTGCAGGGTGCGCCCACCGACCTCGGTGAAGCGCAGGCGCAGGGCGTCGTGCTGCTGGACGATGCTGCGCAGCGCCAGCTCCAGGGCCGCCAGGTTCAATGCCTGGCGTGCGCGCAACAGCAACGCCTGGTTGAAGTGGTGAGGCTCTTCCATGCGTTCGTCGAACAGCCACTGCTGGATCGGAATCAGGTTGAACTGGCCTTCGGCAGCCACCTGGGTGGTGTCCGCCTGGGGCTGATCCGCCAGCGGCCGCTGCCCGAAGATCGCCTCGATGGTCGGGTGGCGCATCAGGTCCCGCAGCTTCAGCTCCATGTTCAGCTCCGGGTGGTTACGCACCCTCGACACCACCTGCAGGCTGAGGATGGAGTCGCCCCCCAGCTCGAAGAAGTTGTCGGTGATGCCCACCTGCTCCACCTGCAGCACCTCGGCCCAGACCTGCGCCATCAGCTGCTCGTCGCGGGTCCGCCCGGCCACGTACTGGGTGCCCTTGAACTCGGGCTCCGGCAGCGCCTGGCGATCGAGCTTGCCGTTGGGCGTCACCGGCAGGCGCGGCAGGCAGATGATCTGCGCCGGCACCATGTAGTCCGGCAGGCTGGCCCGCAGCTCGGCCTTGAGGCGGTCGCCGATGGGCTCGCCGCCCGGCGTCACCACGTAGCCG
Organism: Pseudomonas sp. 57B-090624; assembly: GCF_003234055.1. NCBI lineage: Bacteria > Pseudomonadati > Pseudomonadota > Gammaproteobacteria > Pseudomonadales > Pseudomonadaceae > Pseudomonas > Pseudomonas sp. 57B-090624. The sequence goes on along the minus strand of NZ_QKRU01000078.1, from coordinate 12,779 downwards.
ATCAGCTGCTTGCCCGAAGCGCTGTCCCGGGCGACCACGACGGCGTCGTCGACATCGCCCGACTGGCGCAGGCAGGCCTCGATCTCACCGAGTTCGATACGGAAGCCCCGTACCTTGATCTGGTGATCGATGCGGCCGACGTAGTCGAGCACGCCATCGGCGCGGCGGCGCACCAGGTCGCCACTGCGGTACATGCGATCGCCCGGCTTGCCGAAGGGATCGGGCACGAAGCGCTCGGCGCTGAGCCCGGCACGACGGTGATAGCCACGGGCGACGCCTTCGCCACCGATGTAGAGCTCGCCGGCGATGCCCGGTGGCAGCGGGTTGAGGTTCTCGTCCAGCACATAGAGCGCGCGCTGCCCCACCGCGCGACCGATGGGCGCATAGGCGGCTTCGCAGCGGGTGCTGGCCGGCACCTTCCACAGCATCGGGGTGACCACGGTCTCGGTCGGCCCATAGCCGTTGGTGAAGTAGCGGGGACGCAGGGCGGCCTTCACCTGCTCGAAGGTCGGCTCCGGCACCGCGTCGCCGCCGAAGCAGTACACGCGCACCGGTGGCGGGGTCAGCCCGCTCTGCTCCGCGTATTCGGCCAGTTGCTTGAGGTAGGCCGGCGGGAAGCAGGCGATGCTGATGGCGTGCCGGTGCAGGGCCTCCAAGGTCTGCTCGGGCGTCCACAGCGCGCCGTCGCGGATGACCAGGGTGCCGCCGCTGAACAGCGTGCTCAGCCAGCGCTCATGGGCCCCGTCGAAGGCGAACGACATGAAGTGCAGCTCGCGGGTCGCGGCATCCATCTCGTACAAATTGGCGATCGCCTGGCAATGCATGCTCAGCGGGCCATGGGTCACCGCGACACCCTTGGGCCGCCCGGTGGAGCCGGAGGTGTAGATCAGGTAGGCCAGGTTCTGCGCCAGCAGGCCGCTGTGCAGCGGCTCGGTGCTGCCGGCCCATTCGTCGAAGCCATCCAGCAGCAACACCTGCGGGCCATCCACCCGGGGCAAGCGCTCCTGCACGCCGCTGTGGCTCACCAGCAGCGCCATGGCGGAGTCTTCGATCATGAAGGCCAGCCGGTCCGCCGGGTAGTCGATGTCGAGGGGAACGTAGGCCGCCCCGCTCTTCATCACCGCCAGGAAGGCCACGACCGTCTCCACCGAGCGCTCCAGGGCCACGCCGACCACCTTCTCCGGGCCTGCGCCGAGCGCCAGCAGGCGGTGGGCCAACCGGTCCGAAAGGTTCGCCAGTTCGCCATAGGACAGTTGCCGCTCACCGCAAACCAGCGCCACGGCGTCCGGGCGCTCGGCGGCGTGGCGGGCGATCAGCTCGGGCAGCAATGCCGTCGCCTGTTCATCGGCCACAGGCGCTGCGCTCCACTGGGCGAAGGCCTGCTGCTGCACGGGCGGCAGCAGCGCGAGGTTACCCAGGGCAACGTCCGGCGAGGCGATCAGCACCTCCAGCATGTGCTCCAGGGTGACGCGGATACGCTCCACCGCCTCGACGCTGAACGCGTTGCGCAGGAACAGGTACTCGATGGACAGCCGGTCCCCCAGGTGCACCGCCAGGTCCATGGGGAAGTTGGTCACATCGTGGTTGCGGGACGCACCGAAGCTCAGGCCGGTGTCGTTCTCCTCGCCCAGGCGTTCGTCGATCGGGTAGTTCTCGAACACCAGGATGCTGTCGAACAGCCCCTGGCCGCCCATCCCGGACCAGCGCTGGATATCCGCCAGCGGGGCGTGGGCGTGCTCGCGGATCTCCAGGTTGTACGCCTGGAGCTGCTGCAGCCATTGCACCAGGGGCTGCTCCGCCGGCAGGGTCTGGATCACCGGCAGGGTGTTGATGAACAGGCCCAGGATGCTGTCGGCATTGGCCAGGCTGGCCGGGCGCCCCGCCACGGTGGCGCCGAACACCACGGTGGATTGGCCGGTGAAGCGCTGCAACAGCAGCAGCCAGGCGCCCTGGATCAGGGTGTTGGGGGTGATGTGCAGGTCGCGGCAGGCCTGCTGCAGGCGGCCGGTCTGCACCTCGTCCCAGCGGGTGTACAGGGCGTCGTGGCCTGGCAGGTCCTGCGCATGCCGGGGGAAGACCGACTGGGCGAGGAAGGTGGCCTGTTCCAGCTCGCCCAGGCGTGCCCGCCAGAACGACTCCAGGCTGTTTCCGTCCTGCCGCTTCAGCCAGGCGATGAAGTCACGGTAGGGCCCGTTGCGGGTCGCGACCTGGCCCCTGGCATAGAACTGCATGACCTCGCCGAACAGCCGCGAACTGCTCCAGCCGTCCATGAGGATGTGGTGGCAGGTCCAGATCAGCTGGTGGCGCTGCTCGTCCAGGCGCAGCAGCAACACGCGCTGCAAGGGCGCCTGCGCCAGGTCGAAGCCTTCCCGGTAGTCGGCCGCCGCGCGCTCGGCGAGGGCCTCCTCGCCCTGCTCGCGCTGCCGCCAGTCTTCCTGCCGCAGGTCCAGCGCCACATGGCGGTGGACGATCTGCACCGGCTCGCTCGAACCGCTCTGCCAGTGGAAGCTGGTCCGCAGGATGTCCTCGCGGGCGATCACCTGCTCCCAGGCCCAGGCGAAGCGCTCGGCGTCCAGGCCCTCGACGGGCAGGCTGATCTGGTTGACGTACAGCCCGGTGGCGTCGTCGGCCAGGCTGTGGAACAGCATGCCTTCCTGCATCGGCGACAGCGGGTACACATCCTGGATCTGCGGCACCGGCACGGGCAGCGCATCCAGCTGCTTCTGGTTCAGGCCGGCGAGCGGGAAGTCGGACGGCGTCAGGCCCTGGATGCCCTCGTCGCAGCAATGGTCGATCAGCCGCTCCAGCGCAGCGCCATAGGCGCCCGCCAGGCGCTCCATCGCGGCGATGTCGAACACCTCGCGGCTGAAGGTCCAGTCCAGGCTCAAGCGGCCATCGAAGACCTTGCCGTTGATGGTCAGCCAGTTGCCCAGGGGCACATCGTCGCCGTGGCCGTCACCGCTGCCCTCCTCGCCCGGCACGAACAGCGCCTGCGCATCGAAGCTCTGGTCGAACTGGCCCAGGTAGTTGAAGGTGATGCGCGCCTGGGGCAACCCGGCCAGGCGCTGCTGGATATCCGGGGCGCCCAGGTGGCGCAGCACGCCATAGCCGAGGCCCTTGTCCGGCACGGCCCGCAGCTGCTCCTTGATGCGCTTGATCGATTCCCCCGGGTTCTCCGAGGGGGTCAGCAGCACCGGGTACAGGCTGGTGAACCAGCCGACGGTGCGGCTCAGGTCGATGCCGTCGAAGATCTCCTCGCGGCCGTGGCCTTCCAGCTCCACCAGGCAGGCCGGCTGGCCGGTCCATTGGCAGACGGCGGTGGCCAGCGCGCTGAGCAGCAGGTCATTGACCTGGGTGCGATAGGCCACAGGGGCCTGCTTGAGCAGGCGCTGGGTCTGCTCGACGCTCAGCGACAGGCTCACCGAATGCCCATGCGCCGAGGCCTGGCTGCCTTCGGGGTTCGCCCTGGGCAACTCCGGCAGGGGCTGGTCGAGGCGGCTGGTCCAGTAGGCCAGCTCCCGCTCCAGCGCATCGCTTCCCGCATGGTCGTGCAGACGCTCGGCCCAGGTCCTGAATGCCGTCGACTTGGCCGGCAGCTTTACCGCCTCGTCGCGCGACAGCTGCTCGTAGGCGCTCTGCAGGTCTTCCAGGAGGATGCGCCAGGACACGCCATCCACCACCAGGTGGTGGATGGCCAGGTGCAGGCGCGAGCTGCCATCGGCCATGTCGATCAGGCTGCAGCGCAGCAACGGCCCCTGTTGCAGGTCCAGGCTGCGTTGCGCACGGTTGGCCAGGGCGACGAGCTCATCGGCATCGCGAGCGGTGCCTTGCCAGAGCTCGAGCGGTTGCTCGGCCACGGCCGCGTGGCGCGCCTTCCAGCTGCCGCTGGCGGTCTTGTGGAAGCGCAGGCGCAATGCATCGTGATGGGCGACGACCGCTTCGAGGGCCGCACCCAGCCGGGCGACGTCCAGCGGCTCGCGCGGCGTCAGCAGGATCGACTGGTTCCAGTGCTGCGGCTGGGCGATTTCGCTGGCGAGGAAGCCCTGCTGCATGGGCAGCAGCAGGCTCTCCCCGGTGACCGGCCCCTGGTCCACCCGGTTCGCCTCGCCCTGCTGGGCGACCTGGGCCAGGGCCTGGATGGTCTGGTGCAGGAACAGGTCGCGGGGCGCCAGGACGATGCCCCGCTGGCGGGCGCGGCTGACCACCTGGATCGAGTTGATCGAATCGCCGCCCAGGGCGAAGAAGTTGTCGGTGATGCCCACCTCGGGCACGCCGAGCACTGCCTGCCAGATTTCCGCCAGGGTCCGCTCGACCTCGCTGCCGGGTGCTACATAGGCGCTCTGCGCCTCGTCCAGGCTCGGAACCGGCAGCGCCTTGCGATCCAGCTTGCCGTTGGGGCTCAGCGGCATGCGCTCCAGCGCGGTGATGTGCGGCGGCACCATGTGCTCGGGCAGGGTGCGCTGGAGGTGCGCGACCAGTTGCTCACGCAGGAGCGGCCAGTCCGGCGTTTCCCCCTGCAGGACCAGGTAGGCGCTGAGGTACTTGCCGCTGCGCCCGTCCAGGGCGACGACCACGGCCTCGCGCACGCCGTCATGGTCCAGCAGGCGCGCTTCGATCTCGCCCAGCTCGATGCGCAGGCCACGGATCTTCACCTGGTGGTCGATACGGCCCAGGTAGTCGATGACGCCATCGGCGCGGTAACGGGCCAGGTCACCGGTGCGGTACAGCCGTTCGCCCTCCACGAAGGGGCTGGCCACGAAGCGTTCCGCCGTCAGCGCGGGGCGGCGATGGTAGCCACGGGCAAGGCCCTGGCCACTGAGGTAGAGCTCGCCGCTGACGCCGACCGGCACCGGGTTCAGCTCGGGGTCGAGGATGTAGGTCATCAGGTTGGCGATGGGCTCACCGATCGGCACCGCCTCGCACCCTTCGTCGCGGCAGGTCCAGTGCGTCACGTCGATGGCCGCTTCCGTCGGGCCATACAGGTTGTACAGGGCGGCGCCGGGCAACCGGGCGAACACCTGCTGCTGGGCATCCACCGGCAGGGCTTCGCCGCTGCAGACGATGCGGGTCAGGCTGCGGCAGCGCCCCGCGTTCTCGTCCAGCAGGAAGGCCTGCAGCATCGAGGGCACGAAATGCAGGGTGGTGATGGCCTCGTCCTCGATCAGCCGGATCAGCTGCGCGGGGTCGCGGTGGGCACCCGGCTCGGCGACCACCAGGCGCACGCCGTACATCAGCGGCCAGAAGAACTCCCAGACCGAAACATCGAAGCTGAACGGCGTCTTCTGCAGCACGCTGTCACCTTCGCCGAGCCCGTAGGCGTCCTGCATCCAGCACAGGCGGTTGGTCAGCGCGCCGTGGCTGTTGCCCGCGCCCTTGGGCTTGCCCGTGGAGCCGGAGGTGTAGATCACATAGGCCAGGTTCGAGGCGGCGAGCGGCACCTCGGGGTTGCCGGCCGGGTAGCCCTGCAACCGCGCCTCGCCGTCGTCCAGCAGCAGGGTCTTCACGCCACCGGGTATCGGCAGCTGTTCCTGCAGCCCGGCCTGGGTCAGCAGCAGCTCGATGCCGCTGTCCTCGATCATGTAGGCCAGGCGTTCGCGGGGGTATTCCGGGTCCAGCGGCACATAGGCGCCGCCGGCCTTGAGGATGGCCAGCAGGCCCACGACCATGTCCAGGCTGCGGTGCACCGAGATGCCCACCAGGGAGTCGGCGGTCACGCCCTGTTCGATCAGGCGGTGCGCCCAGCGGTTGGCCCGTGCATTGAGCTCGCCGTAGCTGAGGGCCTGGCCGGCGAAGACCAGCGCACAGGCTGCGGGGTTCGCCGCCACCTGCGCCTCGATCAGGCGATGGACCGGCTGGTGGTTCGGGTAGTGGGCGCCGGTGCGGTTCCACTCGTAGAGCATGTGATGACGCTGCCCGGCGTCCAGCAGCGGCAGCTCGCCGACGGCCTGGCTGGGGCTGGCGACGATGCCGCGCAGCAGGTTCAGCCAGTGCTGCCCCATGCGCTCCACGGTGGCGCGGTCGAACAGGTCGGTCGCGTAGGACAGCGCGGCGGAAAGGCCCGTCTCGTACTCGAAGGTGTCCAGCGTCAGGTCGAACTGCGCGGTGCCGGCATCCCAGCTGAGCTCTTCCAGCGCCAGGCCGGCCAGGGACGTGACCTCGCGCTGCACCTCGCCGCCGTGGTTGAACATCACCTGGAACAGCGGGCTGTGGCTCAGGTTGCGCGCCGGTTGCAGCGCCTCCACCAATTGCTCGAAGGGCAGGTCCTGGTGCGCCTGGGCCTGCTGGGCGGTCTGGCGCACCTGGCGCAGCAGCGTCGCGAAGGGCGCGTGGCCGTCGACCTGGGCCTTGAGTACCTGGGTGTTGACGAAGAAGCCGATCAGGCCTTCGGTCTCCAGGCGGTTGCGGTTGGCGATCGGCACGCCGACACGGATGTCGCCCTGCCCGCTGAAGCGATGCAGCAGCACCTGGAAGGAGGCCAGCAGCACCGTGAACAGGCTGCAGTTCTCGCGCTGCGCCAGCTGCTTGAGCGCAACCGCCAGGGTCGGCTCCAGGGCGATAGCGATGCGCGCCCCGCGATAGCTCTGTTGTGCCGGGCGCGGCCGGTCCGTCGGCAGCTCCAGGACGGGCTGCTCGCCTCCCAGTTGCGCGCTCCAGTAGGCCAGCTGGCGGGCCTGTTCGCCCTCCTCCAGCCAGCGCCGCTGCCAGTGGCCGTAGTCGGCGTACTGGATCGGCAGCTCCGGCAGCGCTACGGGCTGGCCCTGGCTGTGGCCGACATAGAGTTTCAGCGTCTCGTCGATCATCACGCGCATCGACCAGGCATCGGAAACGATGTGGTGCTGGGTGAGTACCAGGACATGGTCGTCCTCGGCCAGCCGCAACAGCTTCACCCTCAGCAGCGGGCCGGCCTGCAGATCGAACAGGCGCCGGGTCTCGGTCTCCACCGCCGCCCGTATCGCCTCGTCGCTCGCGTCGGCGGCCAGCGCCTCGACCTCGATCAGCACCGGCGCCGCCGGGTGGATCACCTGCAGGGGCCGCTCGCCGTCCAGCACGAACGTGGTGCGCAGGCTTTCATGGCGCGCGACCAGGGCGGCGAAGCTGCGCTCCAGCGCGGGCAGGTCCAGGGCGCCGCGAAGGCGCAGGGCCGCCGGGATGTGATAGGCGCTGCTGCTGGGCTCCAGCTGCCAGAGAATCCATTGCCGTTGCTGGGCATGGGACAGCTCCAGCGGCTGCTCCCGGGAAACCCGCGGGATCGGCTGCTCGACCGGCTGCCTGTCCGCTTCCAGGGCGCGCGCCAGGGCATCGAGCTCCGGGTGGGCGAAGAGCAGGCGCAGCGGTACCTGGGCCTGCAGGGCCTGGCGCAGGCGCGCCATGACCTGGGTGGCGAGCAGCGAATGCCCGCCCAATTCGAAGAAGCTGTCGTGCACGCCGACCCGTTCGACGCGAAGCACCTGCGCCCAGACCTCGGCAATGGTCCGCTCCAGTTCGGTGCGCGGCGCCACATAGGCCTTCTGCCATTGCCGCGCATCGGGCCTGGGCAGTTGCTTGCGGTCCAGCTTGCCGTTGGGTGTGAGGGGGAAGCGCTCCAGCAGCACCGTGTACGCGGGCACCATGTAGTCCGGCAGCTTCAGACGCAGGCGGTCGTTGAGGCCGTCACGCAGCCGGGCCTGGGCGTCGGCATCTTCGACAGCCGGCAGGTCGCGGGGCACGACGTAGGCCACCAGCACCTGCCCGCCCGGAGCGTCCTGCGCCACCACGGCGACCTCGCGCACCTCGTCCTGCTCCTGCAGGCGCGCCTCGATCTCGCCCAGCTCGATGCGCAAGCCACGGATCTTCACCTGGTGGTCGATGCGACCCAGGTACTCGATGATGCCGTCGGCACGGATACGGGCCAGGTCGCCGGTGCGGTACAGGCGCTCCCCAGCCTTGAAGGGATTGGGAATGAAGCGTTCGGCGGTCAGCCCCGGGCGCTGGAAGTAACCGCGCGCGAGGCCGTCGCCGGCGATCAGCAGTTCACCGGCCACGCCATGGGGCACGGGGGCCAGGTCGGCGCCGACCACATAGAGCGCGGTGTTGTCGATGGGGCGCCCCAGCCAGGGCTCGGGGGCCTCCTGGCCAAGCCGGTGGATGGCCGACCAGATGGTGGTCTCGGTCGGCCCGTAGAGGTTCCACACCTCGCCGCCCAGGACCAGCATGCGGGCCGCCAGCTCGCGCGGCAGCGCCTCGCCGCCACAGAGGAAGGTGCAGCCACGCAGGACCTCCGCCCGCTCGTTGTCCAGCAGCATGCGCCAGGACGACGGCGTCGCCTGCAGCACGTTCACCTGCTCGCGTTCCACCAGGTCCAGTACCGCGTAGGGGTCCTGGGCGACCTCGGGTCCGCTCAGCACGATGCGCGCGCCGACCATCAGGGGCACGTAGATCTCCAGGCCGAAGATGTCGAAGGAGAAGGTGGTCAGCGACAGCACCCGGTCCCCGGCCACGACGCCCGGCACACGGGCCATGCTGGCGACGAAGTTGGTCAGCGCGCCATGGTGCACCATCACGCCCTTGGGGCGCCCGGTGGAGCCCGATGTGTAGAGGGTGTAGGCGAGGTTTTCCGCTTCGATCCGGGTGGGCAGGTCCACGCCGGGGAAGGCATCCAGCGAGTCGCCCAGCTCGTCCAGCAGCAGTGCCCGCACCGTCGTCGGCACCGGCAGGCGCTCGGCCAGCGCGCGCTGGGTCAGCAGCAGCTCGATGCCACTGTCCTCGATCATGTAGGCCAGGCGCTCCTCGGGGAACGCCGGGTCCAGCGGCAGGTAGGCGCCGCCGGCCTTGAGGATGGCGAGCAGCCCCACCAGCATGTCCACGCTGCGCGCAACCGAGATCCCCACCAGCAGGTCCGGCCCCACGCCCAGCTCGACCAGCCGGCCGGCCAGGCGATTGGCGCGACGGTTGAGATCGGCGTAGCCCAGTCGTTCCCCGCCGATCACCAGGGCGATGGCGTCGGGATCACGCGTCACCTGGGCCTGGAACAGCTCATGGACGAAACGCGCCTCCGGCAGCGCGACCGCCGTGTCGTTCAGCTCCACCAGCATCGCCTGCTGCTGGCTCGCATCCAGCAGCGGCAGCTCGCCGATGGCCTGCTCCGGCCTGGCCAGGATGCCGCGCAGCAGGTTCAGCCAATGGCCGGCCATGCGCTCCACCGTGGCGGCGCAGAACAGGTCGGTGGCGTAGGTCATGGAGGCGCTGATGCCGCCGGGATGCTCGAGCGTCTCCAGGGTCAGGTCGAACGACGCCGTGCGGGTCTCGCCCTGCAGCCCCTCGACCCGCAGCCCAGCCACCGGCGCCCCGCGTGCAGGGCCCTCCGTCTGGTGGTTGAACAGCACCTGGAACAGCGGCGTATGGCTGAGGTTGCGCTCCGGTTGCAGCGCCTCCACCAATTGTTCGAACGGCAGGTCCTGGTGGGCCTGGGCCCCCAGCGCTGCCTGCTTGACGTCCTGCAGCAGCGCGCGGAACGGCGCCTGGCCGTCGACCTCGCTGCGCAGGACCTGGGTGTTGACGAAGAAGCCGATCAGGCGCTCGGTCTCCACCCGGTTGCGGTTCGCGGTGGGCACGCCGACGCGGATGTCGTCCTGCCCGCTGTAGCGGTGCAACAGGGCCTGGAAGGACGCCAGGAGCAGCATGAACAGGCTGACGCCCTCACGCTGGGCCATCTGCTTCAACCCGGATGACAGGCCGTCGTCCAGCGCGATCTCCAGGCGCGCGCCGCGGTAGCTCATCACCGCCGGGCGCGGGAAATCGGTGGGCAACTCCAGCACCGGCTGCCGCCCGCCGAGCAGGCCCGTCCAGTACGCCAGCTGCCGCTCGCGCTCGCCCGCCTCCATCCAGTGCCGCTGCCAGATGGCGTAGTCGGCGTACTGGATCGGCAGCGGCGGCAACTCGGGCGCCTGGCCACGGCTGAAGCCGGCATAGAAGGTGACCAGCTCCTCCACCATGACCTGCATCGACCAGCCATCGGAGACGATGTGGTGCAGCACCACGATCAGCAGGTGATCGTCATCGGCCAGGCGCAACAGGCGCACGCGCAGCAGCGGCCCGTTCTGCAGGTCGAAGAGCGGCTCGGTCTGCTCCTCGATCAATTGGCGCAGCTGCTGGGCATCCGGCACCTGCGCCAGGGGCTCGGCCACCAGCCTCAGCGGTGCCGGCGGGCCGACCCGCTGGAAGGTCGCCTCACCGTCCTGGACGAAGGTGGTGCGCAGGCTGTCGTGCCGCGCGACCAGGGCGTTGAAGCTGCGTTCCAGCGCCGCCACATCCAGCGCGCCCTGCAGACGCAGGGCCGTGGGCATGTGGTAGGCGGCGCTGTCCGGGTCGAGCTGCCAGAGGAACCATTGGCGCTCCTGGGCGAAGGACAGCGGCAGGCTGTCGAACGCATCGCTCACCGGCGGGATCGGCAGGTTCGCCGGCGACACGTTTTCTTCACGCATCTTCTGCAGGTACTGCCTGCGCTTCTCCAGTGGCAACGTGATGAAGCGCCTGGCGATGCGTAAAGCAACCGTGTTGTCCATCAAACCTCCTCCATTTCATCGAGCAGGGCCTCGAGCCTGCTCAATGTCGACGTGCTCGTTGGCGCCCCGGTCTGTTGCAGCTGGGCGACGAAGTCCCCCAGTACCGGGTGCTGGAATATCAATTGCGGGGTGAGGCTCATGCCCAGCTCCAGTTGCAGGCGCGAAACCACGTTCACCGCCAGCAACGAGTGCCCGCCCCGTTCGAAGAAATCGTCGCCGAGCCCGACCTGATCGAGCTTCAGCACGTCCTGCCAGATGGCGGCGACCTGCAGCTCCAGCTCGCTGCCAGGCGCCACGTAGGCCACCTGCAGCGGGCGGGCATCCGGCGCCGGCAGTGCCTTGCGATCCAGCTTGCCGTTGGTGGTCAGCGGCAGGCGGTCCAGGAACACCACCTGGCCGGGCACCATGAAGTCCGGCAGGTGATCGGCCAGGCGCGCCTTCAGGCGTTCGCCGAGCAGCGCTTCGGCCGGCTCCAGCGCACCCGCCTCGGCGACCACATAGGCCACCAGGGCCTGGCCGTCCGGGGCCAGGACCACGGCTTCACGCACCTCCGGCTGGGCCCGCAGGCGGGCCTCGATCTCGCCGAGTTCGATGCGCAGGCCACGGACCTTGACCTGGTGGTCGATGCGCCCGATGTATTCGATGACGCCATCCGCGGCGTAGCGCACCAGGTCCCCGGTGCGGTACAGCCGCCCGCCCTCGCGACCGCTGCGGGCGAAGGGATCGGGGATGAAGCGCTCGGCGGTCAGCGCCGGTCGCTGGTGATAACCACGGGCCAGCGAATCGCCGGCGATGTACAGCTCACCGACGGCGCCGATGGCACAGGGCTGCAACGCGCAGTCGAGAACATAGGTGCGCACGTTGCCCAGCGGGCGGCCGATGGCGACCGTGCGGCGCTCGTCACCCTCGGCGGCTGCCACGAGGTGGCTGGTGCTGTCGATGGTGGCTTCCGTCGGCCCGTAGAGGTTGTGCAGCTCACCGTCGAACAGTGCCATCGCCTGGTCCGCCAGGTGCTGGCCCAGGGCCTCGCCGCCGCAGAGCAACAGGCGCAGGGTGGCCAGCTGCTCGCGCCGGGCCAGGGGCAGCAGGGCCTGCAGCAGCGAGGGGGCGAGCTGCAGGACGCTGATCCGCCAGCGCGCCACCTCGGCCCAGAGACGGGTCAGGTCGAGGTTCAGGTCCGGGCTCGCCAGGACCAGCTGCGCACCGCTCATCAACGGCAGCCAGAATTCCCAGACCGAGGCGTCGAAGCTGATCGCGGTCTTCTGCAGCACGCGGTCCTCGGCCTGCAGCGCCAGGCGGTCCTGCATCCACGCCATGTGGTTGCTCAGCGCGCTGTGGCGGATGCCGACGCCCTTGGGGCGCCCGGTGGAGCCGGAGGTGTAGATCACATAGGCCAGGTTCTGCCCGTCCGGCGAAACCGCCGGGTCGCGCTCGTCGCGGCTGGCCAGCGCTTCGTCCAGGCCATCCAGCGCCAGGCAGCTCACGCCGCTGTCGGCGAACCGCGCCTCCAGGGCCCGCTCGCTGAGCAGCAGGGCGATGCCGCTGTCCTCGACCATGTAGGCCAGGCGGTCCTGCGGGTAGGCCGGGTCCAGCGGCACATAGGCGCCACCGGCCTTGAGGATCGCCAGCAGCCCGACCACCATCAGCGGCCCTCGCTGCAAGGCGAGCCCCACCAGCACATCGGGGCCCACGCCGCGCTCGATCAGCAGGTGCGCCAGGCGGTTGGCCCGGGCGTTGAGCTGCTCGTAGGTGAGGCTCTGCCCCTCTGCCAGCACGGCCACGGCCTGGGGCTGGCGCTGCGCCTGGAAGGCCACCCACTGGTGCACCTGGCGTGCATCGCGCGGGGCGGTCTCGGTGGCGTTCCACTGCTCCACCACGCGGGCGTGCATCGGCGCGTCCAGCAGGCCGAACTCGCCGAGACGACGCTGGGCGTCCGAACCGGGCATCTGCATCAGCAGGTGCACCATCTGGTCACCGAGGCCCTGGATCGATTCGCGGGAATGGCAAGCGTTGGCATAGGTGAAGTGCAGGTTGAGGATGTCACTCAGATGAACGGCCAGGGTCAGCGGGAAATTAGTTTGTTCCCGGTTGCCCAGGGCGCCGAAGCCGAGCCCGTCCGGTGCGCTGTCCTGCAGTGCCTGGGAGACCGGGTAGTTCTCGAACACCAGCAAGGTGTCGAACAGGCTGTCCCCGCCCTGCCCCGCCCAGCGCTGGATGTCGTACAGCGGCGTGTGCTCG
>NZ_QKRU01000077.1:0-32773 GCF_003234055.1 Pseudomonas sp. 57B-090624 | reverse complement strand
GGCCCGGGTCACTCCGCTGGATGACAGCGAAACCCGCTATCGCCTGGTGCTGGAGGCCCCCGATGGCCTGGGGCTGACCTGGCACCTGCGCACCGACCTGGGCGCGGGCCCCCTGGCGCTGCTGCAATTGCGCGGCTTCAGCCTGCCGGCGCGGATCTTCCTCGAACCCGGCGGCGCCTCGCGCCAGCTGGCGCATTAAGGAGCGCAGCCATGAGTCTGTCTGTTCTTGAGTGGTTTCGGGTTCAACGAAAATCCTTCGCCAACGGTACTTGGTCTGTGTGACGTAAGAGGCAATCAGCCGAGGGCGTAGAGGTAGCGCACCACATCGGCGGCGCCGGCCAGGCGCAGGCCTTCGCCAAGGGCGGTGGCCTCGGGGTGGTCCTTGGGCAGCAGCAGGAGTTCGGGGGCGCCGCTGTTCTTCAGCAAGGCGAGGCGGGCATAGGGGATGCCGCCGTCGAGCAAAAGGCCCATGAAGGCCGGGTCGCTCCATGCCTGCACCGGCATGGCCAGTACGTGGTAGTGGGCGTCCAGCTCGGCGAGGCCTGCGGGGTTGAGACGGTAGGTGGCGAGTTCGGCCGGCAGGCTGATTTCCAGCTCGCGGCGGCGGGCGTAGGCAATGGCGGCGGCGAAGGCTTCCAGGTGGTGAGTCCCGCTCCAGAACACGCGTTTGCCGTGCCAGCTGGATTGGCACAGGCTGATCCGCTCGCCGGCCAGGAAGCGTGGCAGCGGCAGGCTGACGGCCTTGACGAAATCCTTGTAGCTGATGATGCGCACGCTGCGGCAGGCCGGCGTCGCGGCGAACTCCTCGAAGCTGGGGCAGCTGGGCATCGCGCCGTCGGTGCCGCAGAACCCATCGATCAGGCGCAGGTCGAAATTGGTGAGTTCGCGCTGCTCCAGTTCAACCACACGGATCAGCACCGCGTGGGCCTGGGCCTTGTCTTCCTGCACCGGGCCGGAGAGCGCGCTGCGCGGGAGGTCCACGAGGCGCTGCAGGGGCGGGCCGTTCTGCCACCAGATATCTGCGACCGGGGGCTTCAACTGCTGGAACGGCAAGTGCAGCTGGCTCGCGCTTTCCAGCAGGCGGGGCGCACGTCCTCCCAGGCCGAGGCGTTGCGCGAGGGCGGCCAGGCGTGAGGAAAGAGAGGATGGGGACGACTGCGAACTCATGGCCAGACTAGGACTCCCAGGTCACGAGTGGCAGTGTGGCAGAGGTCGGGCGAGGCTGCACGGCTTTGCCCGGCAATGGGTCCGTACCTGGCGTCCACTGGGGGCGCGGAACGATACTGTCATTCATTTCAACCAAGAGGATGCCTCCATGCCCAGCCTGGTGCTGGATATCTCCCTGACCGCCGAGCGCTTTCTCGCGGTCTACCAGGGCCACGCCAACCGAGTGATGTTGCGCAGCCGCGACGGGCGCAAGGTTAGCCTGCCTGCACATCATTTGCGGCCTTTTCTGACCCATGATGGCATTCATGGTTCATTCGAGCTGGAATTCGATCCCTCCGGGTCGCTGCTGGCGCTACGTCGCCTCGCCTGAGGCGGGGCTGGCAGCTATAATCGCCGGCCCATCCCGCCGATCGATACCCGCCCATGTACACCCTGGCCCGCGAGTTGCTGTTCAAACTGTCCCCGGAAACTTCCCACGAGCTGTCCATCGACCTGATCGGCGCCGGTGGCCGTCTGGGCCTCAACGGCTTGCTGACCAAGGCGCCGGCCAGCCTGCCGGTGAAGGTTATGGGGCTGGAGTTCCCCAACCCCGTTGGCCTGGCCGCCGGCCTGGACAAGAACGGCGACGCCATCGACGGCTTCGCCCAGCTGGGCTTCGGTTTCGTCGAGATCGGCACCGTGACGCCGCGCCCGCAGCCGGGCAACCCCAAGCCGCGTCTGTTCCGCCTGCCCGAGGCCGAGGCGATCATCAATCGCATGGGCTTCAACAACCATGGCGTCGATCACCTGCTGGCCCGGGTTCGCGCGGCGAAGTTCAAGGGCGTGCTGGGCATCAACATCGGCAAGAACTTCGACACCCCGGTCGAGCGCGCAGTGGACGACTACCTGATCTGCCTGGACAAGGTCTACGCCCATGCCAGCTACGTGACGGTCAACGTCAGCTCGCCCAATACACCCGGCCTGCGCAGCCTCCAGTTCGGCGACTCGCTCAAGCAGTTGCTCGAAGCCCTGCGCCTGCGCCAGGAAGACCTCGCCGTCCAGCACGGTCGTCGCGTGCCGCTGGCGATCAAGATCGCCCCGGACATGAGCGATGAGGAAACCGCCCTGGTGGCCGGTGCGTTGCGGGAGTCGGGCATGGATGCGGTGATCGCCACCAACACCACCCTGGGCCGCGAAGGTGTCGAGGGGCTGGAATATGGTGACGAGGCGGGTGGCCTGTCAGGTGCGCCGGTACGTGACAAGAGCACCCATACCGTCAAGGTGCTGGCTGGCGAGCTAGGCGGTCGCCTGCCGATCATTGCCGTGGGTGGGATCACCGAAGGCCGACACGCGGCCGAGAAGATCGCTGCCGGTGCGAGCCTGGTGCAGATCTATTCGGGCTTCATCTACAAGGGCCCGGCGCTGATCCGCGAGTCGGTGGATGCCATCGCCGCGTTGCCGAAGCGCTGATGGCGGACAAATAAAAAGGGCTCCCTCTAGGGAGCCCCTGGGCTTGCGCCCGCCGCCCGGATGGGGCGTGCTTGGTGAAATCGTGTGATCCGTGGTGTCAGCCGACGGCGTGGAGTTCGTTCAGTCGATGAATGCCGGCCGTGCCGGTGAGGCCATCCCAATTGTCGCCGCGACCCTCACGCCAGCCGTTGATCCAGGCTTGGCGGGTGGTGGGATGGGTGAAAGGACAGAGATCGCGGGATTTGCCATGAATGCCGTGCTGATAACCGCGCAGGAATGCTCGTTCCATCGGATCACGCTTAAGTCTTCTCATAGGGTGTAGCCCTCATTTGTTGACTGTTATGTCCATCGGTCCCAAGTCGGGAACCCGGCAGAAAATGCTCTGCCACTGAAGAGCAGTTGCCGGCGTGACTGCCCTTCATCCGCTACCGTTGCGGCAGCGGATTAAGCTGAGTTCTAACCGTTGCCCCGAGGCATTGGAATGATCGTTTTGTCATAAGGACGTAACGAGAATGGCTTCCGGACCATAAGCTGTAGGAGCTTCGGACGGGGCATGAACGGCCCAGGCCTGATGGGATGGGGCCTTGGGAAACCCATGATGTCGCGGTGCTATGGGGCAACGCAGATGAGAATGGGAATTTTCTTATCCGACGAAGGGCCGTTTTGCGACCTTTAGTCACATATTCATGACCGCACGGAGACGCATCCGTGCCGCTGATCAGCCGCAAGGCACTGGAATTACCATGTCGGATGTCTTCGAACTCTTCCTTACCTGCCCGAAAAGCCTGGAGGGCCTGTTGCTGGACGAGGCCACCGGGCTCGGCCTCGCCGAGGCACGCGAGCAGGTGGCCGCCATTCGTGGCCGGGGTGACCTGGAAACCGCCTACCGCCTGTGCCTCTGGTCGCGCCTGGCCAACCGTGTGCTGCTGGTGCTCAAGCGTTTCCCGGTGCAGAACGCCGAGGACCTCTATCAGGGTGTGCTGGAGGTGGACTGGCATGACCACCTGTCGCCCACCGGCAGCCTGGCTGTGGAGTTCAGTGGCCATGGCTCGGGTATCGACAACACCCATTTCGGCGCCCTCAAGGTCAAGGACGCCATTGTCGACAAGCTGCGCACCGCCAATGGCGAGCGCCCCTCGATCGACAAGGTCAGCCCCGACCTGCGCATCCACCTGCGCCTGGAGAAAGGCGAGGCGATCCTCTCCCTCGACCTCGCCGGGCACAGCCTGCACCAGCGTGGCTACCGTCTGCAGCAAGGGGCCGCGCCGCTGAAGGAAAACCTCGCCGCCGCCATCCTGCTGCGTGCCGGCTGGCCACGCATCGCCGCCGAGGGGGGCGCCCTGGCCGACCCCATGTGCGGGGTGGGGACCTTCCTGGTGGAGGCCGCGATGATGGCGGCCGACATCGCCCCCAACCTCAAGCGTGAGCGCTGGGGTTTCTCCAACTGGCAGGGCCATGTGCCGGCGTTGTGGAAGAAGCTGCACGAGGAAGCCCAGGGCCGTGCGGATGCCGGCCTGGCCCGACCGCCCCTGTGGATCCGTGGCTACGAGGCCGACCCGCGCCTGATCCAGCCCGGGCGCAACAACATCGAGCGCGCGGGCCTTTCCGACTGGGTGAAGATCTACCAGGGCGAACTGGCCACCTTCGAACCGCGCCCGGACCAGAACCAGAAGGGCCTGGTCATCAGCAACCCCCCCTACGGCGAGCGCCTGGGCGATGAGGCCAGCCTGCTGTACCTCTACCAGAATCTCGGCGAGCGCTTGCGCCAGGCCTGCATGGGCTGGGAGGCCGCGGTGTTCACCGGCGCGCCGGAGCTGGGCAAGCGCATGGGTATCCGCAGCCACAAGCAGTACGCCTTCTGGAACGGCGCGCTGCCCTGCAAGTTGTTGCTGATCAAGGTGCTGCCCGACCAGTTCGTCACCGGCTCGCGTCGTCCGGAAGCTGCGGCCGAGCCTCAGGCGGGTGCTGCACCTGTACTGGAGCAGGCGCGCCTGTCCGAAGGCGGGCAGATGTTCGCCAACCGCCTGCAGAAGAACCTCAAGCAACTGGGCAAGTGGGCCAAGCGCGAAGGCGTGCAGTGCTACCGCCTGTATGACGCCGACATGCCCGAGTACGCACTGGCCATCGACCTCTATGGCGATCGCGTGCACGTGCAGGAATACGCACCGCCGCGCTCCATCGACCCGGAAAAGGCCCAGGCCCGCCTGCTGGACGCCCTGGCGGCCATCCCGCAGGCGCTGGGGGTCGATCCGGCCAACGTCGTGGTCAAGCGCCGCGAGCGCCAGACCGGCACCCGCCAGTACGAGCGCCAGGGCGCACAGGGGCAGTTCCTCGAAGTGGCCGAGGGAGGCGTCAAGCTGCTGGTCAATCTCACCGACTACCTGGATACCGGCCTGTTCCTCGACCACCGTGCCATGCGCCTGCGCATCCAGCGCGAGGCCGCCGGCAAGCGCTTCCTCAACCTGTTCTGCTACACCGCCACTGCCAGCGTGCATGCCGCCAAGGGGGGGGCGCGCAGCACCACCAGCGTCGACCTGTCGAAGACCTACCTGGATTGGGCGCGGCGCAACCTTTCCCTCAACGGCTTCTCCGACAAGCAGAAGCTGGAGCAGGGCGACGTGATGGCATGGCTGGCCGAGGACCGCGGCGAGTACGAGCTGATCTTCATCGACCCGCCGACCTTCTCCAACTCCAAGCGCATGGAAGGCGTGTTCGATGTGCAGCGTGACCACGTGCAACTGCTGGACCTGGCCATGGCCCGCCTGGCGCCGGGCGGGGTGTTGTACTTCTCCAACAACTTCCGCAAGTTCCAGCTGGACGAGAGCCTGCCCCAGCGTTACCAGGTGAACGAGATCAGTGCCGAGACCATCGACCCGGATTTCGCCCGTAACCAGAAGATCCACCGCGCCTGGAAATTCGCCGCCCGCTGAGGCGCAGACCCGGCATTGGAGGACGGCGAAAGCCGTCCGTCAGGCGGAAAGGGCGTTGCAGGGCGCCGCATCGGCAAAGTGCCAGTATCTTGGCTAGGTTGTGATCACAGGGATCGTCCCTCATCACCACCTCCGAGGTGAGCATGCAGTCGCTCGTCCAGGGACCGTCCTCCCTGTTTTCCCGCCTGCCTTCCGGTCGCGGCCTGCTCCTGCTGGCCTGCGCCCTGGTGCTGGTCGGCGGCCTCGCCACGACGCTGCTGCTGGCCGCCACCATGTACAGCTCCGAGCGCGTGCAGCTTCGCGAGCGCTTCGTGCAGGTCGCCACCGAGCGCCTCAGCCGGGTGCAGGAGCGCCTGGGCGACCAGCTCAAGCAACTGGACGCCCTGCGGCGCTTCTTCAACAACTCCAGCAGCGTCAGCCGCAGCGAATTCCATGGTTTCGTCGAGCCGCTGCTGAGCGACACCCTGGCCTACAGCTGGGTGCCGAGGGTTGCCGGAAGCGAGCGCGGCGCGTATGAAGCCGAGGCCCGTGCCGATGGCCTGGAGCACTTTCGCTTCCACGAGCTGGATGGCAAGGGCGAGACCATTGCCAGCCCGCCTCGCGACTACTACCTGCCGGTGTTCTACAGCGTCTCCAGTCAGGCCGGACGCATTCCCCTGGGGCTCGACCTCGCCTCCTTGCCGACGCGCCTGGCATTGCTGGAAAAGGCCCGTGCCGGGCACCGGACGGTGGTTTCCGGGCAGCTGAAACTGCTTGGCCTGGCTGCGGGCGACGGCAAGGGCATCCTCGTGGTGGCCCCCGTGTTCGGCAGGGCCGGCAACCCGGCCGACCTGTTGCGCGGCTTCGTGATCAGCGTCATCGACCTGCGCCAGGAACTGGAGGCCGGCATCCCCGAGGAGGTGCTGGGCAGCGTGGCCATGCGGGTTACCGACACCACCGACGCGGCCCATCCGCAGCCGCTCTACCAGAGCGAGGCCGTCGCTGCCGATGGCGAGCTGACCCTGGCGCGCGACATCGTCTTCGCCGACCGCACCTATCGCCTCGAGCTGAGTGCCAGCGACCACTTCATCCATACCAACCGGACCGGCGTCTGGTACCTGGTGGTCGCCACCGGCGGGCTGATCACCCTGCTCCTGGCGGCGTACCTGATGCTGCTGATCAACCAGCGCCAGCGCGCCTTGCGCCTGGTGGCCGAACGCACCCGCGAATTGCACGAGCGGGAGCTCGAACTGAAGCTCAGCGAGGAGCGCTGGGGCTTCGCCCTGGACAGCGCGGGCCATGGTGTCTGGGACTGGGAACTGCAGGCAGGGACGGTGTTCTACTCGCCGGCGTGGAAGCACATGCTCGGCTACCGTGCGGACGAGGTGGCGGACGAGCTGGACTTGTGCCTGCGCCTGCGGCACCCGGACGACGCCCCGGCGGTCGATGCGGCCCTGCAGCGACATCTGCGCGGCGAGGTGCCGATCTACCAGAGCGAGCACCGCATGCGGCGCAAGGACGGCTCCTGGGTGTGGATACTCGACCGCGGCAAGGTGGTGGAGTGGAATTCCGATGGCTCGCCCCGGCGCATGATCGGCACCCAGACCGACATCAGCGCCAGCAAGGCGGCCGAGCTGCAGCTGGCGCTGGCCCACGGTCAGCTGCGCGGGGTGCTGGATGCCGCCACCCAGGTGTCGATCATCGCCACCGACGTCGACGGCTTCGTCCTCCAGTTCAACGTCGGTGCAGAACGCATGCTCGGCTACAGCGCCGACGAGATGCTCGGCAAGCGACCCCGCATGCTGCACCTGGAATCGGAGATCCAGGCGCGCTGCGAAGCCCTGTCGAAGCGCCTGTCACGGCCCATCCGCGACTTCCATCACTATGTGGTCGAGGTGACCGCCGGCGATTGCTACGACGAACACGAGTGGACCTACGTGCGCAAGGACGGCAGCCACCTCACCGGCAACCTGATCCTGACCGAGGTGCGCGACCAGAACGACGCACTCATCGGCTACCTGGGCGTCGCCGTCGATGTCACCGATCGCAAGCGCGTGCAGGAGGCGCTGGAAGACCGTGATCGCCTGCTGCAGAAGCTCAGTGCACAGGTGCCCGGTGCCATCTACCAGTACCAGCTGTACCCCGATGGCCGGCACCTCTTCCCCTACGCCAGCGCCGGTGTGCGCGACATCCTGGAAGTGGAGCCCGAGCAGGTGAACACCGATGCCTCGCTGGCCTTCACCCGCCTGCACCCCGAGGACCTGGAGCGGATCTACGCCAGCATCCTGCATTCGGCCAAGGCCATGCAGACCTGGCGCGAGGACTTCCGCGTGCTGTTGCCACGCCAGGGCCTGCGCTGGTTGCGTGGCGAGTCCGAGCCCGAGCGCATGGCGGACGGCAGCGTGCTCTGGCACGGCTACATCACCGACGTCACCGGGCACAAGCTGGTGGAACAGGAGCTTCGCGCGCTGTCGATCACCGACGCCCTGACGGGGGTCTACAACCGTCGGCACTTCCAGGAGCGACTGGAGAACGAGATCGCCCGTGCCCAGCGTCGCGAGGGGCCGCTGGCGGTGGTGATGCTGGATGTCGACCACTTCAAGCAGGTCAACGACATGCATGGCCACGAGGCGGGTGACCGCGTGTTGCGACAGTTGTGCCAGCGTCTCGGCGGGCGCCTGCGGCGCATCGATGTCCTCTGCCGGTTGGGCGGGGAGGAGTTCATCGTGCTCTGCCCGGATACCAACCTGGAGCAGGCGCACACGCTGGCCGAGGCGTTGTGGCAATCCCTGCTGCGCGAGGAGATGCCCGGCGTCGGCGTGATCACCGCCAGCTTCGGTTGCGCCAGCTGGCGCGAGGGCGAGACGGCCGATGCCTTGCTGCGGCGCGTGGATTCGGCGGTCTATGCCGCCAAGCAGGGCGGGCGCAACCAGGTGCGGGACGCGGAGTGACCCACCGCCCTATCCGGAGGTGCTCCGGAAAGGGCGGGGTGGTGCTCAGCGTCTGGACTGGCCGTAGAGATCGAGCAGCACCTGGTCGAGGATCGAGGACGCTCCCCAGGGGCGCTGGTCATTGAGGATGGCCACCACCGCCCAGGTGTTGCCGCTGTTGTCGCGGCTGAAACCGGCGATGGCGCGCACCGTGTTCAGGGTGCCGGTCTTGATGTGCGCCTCACCGGCCATGGGCGTGCGGCGCAGGCGCTTGCGCATGGTGCCGTCCATCGCCACCAGCGGCAGCGAGGCGATGTACTCGGCGGCATAGGGGCTTTGCCAGGCCGCATGGAGGATGGTCGCCATCTCCCGCGCGCTGACCCGCTCCTGGCGCGACAGGCCGGAGCCGTTCTCCATCACCAGGTGCGGCGCGGTGATGCCCTTCTTCGCCAGCCAGGCGCGGATCACCCGTTGCGCGGCCTTGGCGTCGTCGCCGTCCGCGTCGTTGCGGAACTGCGCGCCGATGCTGAGGAACAGCTGCTGCGCCATGGTGTTGTTGCTGTACTTGTTGATGTCGCGAATGATCTCCACCAGGTCCGGGGAGAAGGCGCGTGCCAGCAGCTTGGCGTCCTTGGGCACGCCGGCCAGGCGGTCCTTGCCGAGGATGCTGCCGCCCAGCTCCTTCCAGATCGCCCGCACCGCGCCGGCGGCGTAGGCGGGGTGGTCGAGCAGCGACAGGTAGGTCTGCGCGCTGCAGCCTTCGGGCAGGCTGCCGCTGGCGATCACCGTGGTGCCGTCGAACTGGGTCACCGGGTTGTAGCGCACGTCCGGCCAGGCGGGGCAGGGCGCCGCCTTGGTCACCTTGACCTGGTTGTCGATGCGGATGCTCTCGATGGGCGGCTCGGCGGCGACGCTGGCGCGGCCACCGTCGGCGCGGGCGATGAAGCGCAGCGCCTTGAGGTTGACCAGCAGCGAGTCCGGGCCGACCAGGAAGGGCTTGTTCTCGTCGCCGCCGTCATCGTTGAAGGCCGGCAGTTGCGGGTGCACGAAGCGGCTGCGGTCGAGCACCAGGTCGCCGGTGATCTTCAGCACGCCGTTGGCGCGCAGGTCGCGCATCAGCAACCAGAGCTTCTCCATGTTCAGCTTCGGGTCGCCGCCCCCCTTGAGATAGAGGTTGCCGTTGAGCACGCCGTCCTTGAGGGTGCCGTCGGTGTAGAACTCGGTCTTCCACTGGTAGGTGGGGCCGAGCAGCTCCAGGGCGGCATAGGTGGTGATCAGCTTCATGGTGGAAGCCGGGTTCACCGAGACGTCGGCGTTGAAGATGGTCTGTGCGCCGGGGCCGGTCAGGGGCAGGGTGACCAGCGACAGGGAGTTCTGCGGGATCTTGTTCTTCTTCAGGGCCTGCTGGACCTTGGCCGGCAGGGTGGAGTTGACCTGGATGGCGAGGACCGGCTGGGCGAAAGGAAGAAGGAGGCCGGTCAGGGCAAGGATACGAATGGACTTGAACATCAACGAAGGCCCTCCGCACGAGGGCGAGTAACGCAGTTTTGCATGGCAGGTTCCCACAACGTGTTCGGGAAATTGCGCGCATTATGCCGTAAGCATTCTGCGGGCGCTCGTGCAGCTGACCGCTCGCACCTGGCCCTGTGGCCCGCCGTTGCGCCGTTGCGCCACGCAGGCGGGCAAGGTGGCGATGAAACTGCTAGAGTGCCGCGCTTGAACACATGAAGAGGATTGCCTGATGGCCACAAATCGTTCCCGCCGCCTGCGAAAGAAGCTCTGCGTCGATGAATTCCAGGAGCTGGGTTGCGAGCTGAGCCTGACCTACAAGGACGGGCTGGCCGAAGCGGAGCTGGAAAGCTTCCTCGATCAGTTCATCGACGACGCGATCCAGGGCAACGGCCTGGGTTATGTCGGTGGTGACGACTACGGTTTCGTCTGCCTGTCCAAGCGTGGCTCGGTCAGCGAGGAGCAGCGCGGCAAGCTGGAAGCCTGGCTCAAGGGCCGCAGCGAGCTGGCCAGCTTCACCCTGAGCCCGCTGGTGGATGTCTGGTACCCGGAAAATCCGATCAACCAGTGATCCCGGCGGTAGTGAAGAGGGGCGCTTGATGCGCCCCTTTTTCATGCCCGCGATTTACCGCCGGTGCGGCGCGACCCGGCAGGTCGGCTGCCACCCGACACGGCGCCGATGGCAGTCCCGGGCTACGGAGGGGTCAGCCACCCAGCCCCGCGCGCTCCAGGATCGCGCCCTCGTCCACCGCGTCGATCTGCTCGGGCCGCAGGAAGCGCTCCGCGTAGTCGCGGTACACGCCGGAGCGGATGAACAGGCCGAACAGTTGCGGATCGATGTGCGCGCCCTTGCACATGCCGACCATGATTCCCAGCGCCTCGGACAGCGTCTTGCCCTTCTTGTAGGGGCGGTCCACGGCCGTCAGTGCCTCGAAGATATCGGCGATGGCCATCATCCGCGCCGGCAGGCTCATCTGCTCGCGACTCAGGCGTTTCGGGTAGCCGCTGCCGTCCATCTTCTCGTGATGGCCGCCGGCGATCTCGGCCACGCCCCTGAGGTGTGGCGGGAAGGGCAGGCGATCGAGCATGAGGATGGTCTGCACGATGTGGTGGTTGATGATGTAGCGCTCCTCCGCCGTCAGCGTGCCGCGAGCGATGGAGAGGTTGTGCAGCTCGCCACGGTTGAATTTATGCGTGGGCACGTCGAGCTTGAATCCCCAGGGGTTGTCGGGGGCCATGCGTTCGCTTTCCGGGCGCTCCAGCAGGTGTTCGGGGCGGTCGGCCAGCAGCGGCTCTTCCACCGGTAGCGGGCGCGGCGGGGTGCGGGCCATGCGCTGGCCTTCCTCCCAGGACACGCCGAGGCGGTCGTCCAGGGTCCGGCTCCAGGTGCGTGCGGCGATTGCCCGCAGGCGCTGCTGGTCTTCCTCGGCCATGAACTCACCACCCAGGTTGCTGCGGGCGATGAAGGCGAACTCCTCGTCCAGCGTCGCCAGCAATGCGTCACGCAGGCTGGCCTGGCTGGGTGCGTCGGCGCCTTCGGCCACGGCCTTCCAGTAGCTGATCCAGGCATCGCGCTTGAGCACCTCGAAGCGCATGCGTACCTCATGGATGCGGTCGTAGAGGGTTTCCAGCTTGGTCGCCTTGTCCACCACGTACTCGGGGGTGGTGACCTTGCCGCAATCGTGCAACCAGGCCGCGATGTGCAAGGCCTCCCAGTCTTCGTCGCTGGGGTTGTAGTCGCGGAAGGGCGGCTCGTCGCTGGCCGCGGCGGCGCGGGCCAGCGCCAGGGTGATTTCCGGCACGCGCTGGCAATGGCCGCCGGTGTAGGGGCTCTTGGCGTCGATGGCACCGGCGATGAGCTGGATGAAGGCGTCGAGTAATTGTTTCTGCTTCTCCAGCAGGCGCTGGCTCTCGATGCACAGCGCGGCGACCCCGGAGATGGCTTCGACGAAGGCGATGCGTTCGGGCCTGAGCATGGCCGGCTCCCCGCTGTTGCCGGTGTCGCGGTGCAGGAGCGCCAGCACGCCGACGGTTTCGCCCTGGCGATTGTGCAGGCCGGTGCTGACCATGTGCACCCGTGGGCTTTCCAGCGTCTGCAGCACGTGACGCAGGTCGCCGGCCTGGTCGAAGCCGAACGAGCGCACCTGGCTGACGCCCCCGCTCGCCGGCAGGCGCAGCCAGTCGGGCAACCCCGCTTCGTCGAGGGCGTGGCTGCGCAGGCCGTGGTCTTCGAGGTCGTGCTCGCTGCCGCCGAGGAACAGGCCGCTGGGCTCCAGGCGGCCGCTGGCGCCGTCCAGCAGGTAGATGAAGCCGCCGGAGGCTTCGCTGATGGTCACGGTCTCCTCCAGCACACGGCGCAGGAGGGCGTCGAAACGGTTCTCGGCGGAGAGGCTCGCGGTGATCTCCAGGAAGCTGGCCAGGGTGTCCTTCATCTTCGCCATCGCCACGGCCAGCTGGTCCACCTCGAGCACCGGCGAGCGGCCCATCGTCGGGATATCGAAGTTGAAGCTGCGAATGGCCTCCGCCTCGGCTACCAGGGCCTTCAGCGGCTTGACCAGCACCCGCGACAGCAGCCAGCCGATGGGGATGCAGAGCAGGAGAATGCCGAGGGTCAGCACCGCCCCCTGCCAGCGGATGCGATAGGCGTCCGCCAGCAGTTCGTCTTCCGGCGCCAGCAACGCCAGGTAGAGGCCTTCGGGGCCACCCGCCAGCAGGCGGTTCTGCGACACCACCCAGCGGCGCTTGGCCAACTCCAGGGTGGTGCGCTGGTCCTGGGTCAGGTTCATGTCGATCAACGCGGCGACGGCGGGGTCGAGGTCGCGTGCCATGGCCAGTTGCGGCTTGTCGTCGATGCGCACGATCAGCCGGGAGATGTCCGGGTAGGCCACGGCGTGGCCGTCCGGCGAGAACAGCAGCACCTGGGTGGAGGGCGTGACCCGGTGCTGCGCCAGGGTGGCGGAAAGGTCGTTCAGGGTCAGGTCGGCGGCAATCACCGCGTCGTCGCCGGCTGGCTGGGCGAGGGTGGTGCCGACCGCGCCGGTGGAGAAGAACACATAGGGTCGGGTGGTGATCAGGCCGCCCTGTTCCAGCGCACGTGAGTACCAGGGGCGGTTGCGCGGGTCGTAGCGCTCGTTGAGCTCCTGGCGGCGGCTGATGAGTGTCAGGCTTGCGTCGAAATAGAGCGATTCGGAGCGCGCTCGGGTGAGGTTGTCGCGCTCGATGCTCCACAGCTGGTAGGCGGCACCCTCGGGGGCGTCGAAGCGCTGCTTGAGTTCGGCGGTGCGCAGCGGGCGCACCATGAAGAAGTCACCATCGTCGTAGCCGACATAGAGCGACGCCAGCTTGGGGTTGTCGCGCAGCGCCTGGGCGAAGCCGCGCAACAGCAGCTCCTGGCGCTGGTAGCCGGCGTACTGCTGGTTGCCGGGGTTGAGGGCCAGCAGGTTGAGCAGGTGGTGGATGGGGCGGTAGGTGTTTTCCAGGTCGGTCTCGACGTCCTGGCTGATGCGCTCGAAGAGCGTATCGCTGCTGGAGAGGATGATCTGGCTGGTCTGCCTGTAGTTGAAGATTCCCAGCACGATGCCGGTCGTCAGCAGCAGGAGGGTGAACAGCAGGCTGATATGGACATGCAACGGAAAACGGCGTTCGACCGGCTTGTGCGGCATTGCCCGAAGCTCCTCGATCCCTGTCTAGGAAAAGACCCGAATGGAGAATAGATGAGCGTTTGGACGGCTGTGCCAGCGTGGCGAAATAAAAAAATCGGGTCGGATCGTCCTGTGTTGCTGGCATTTTGCGTCCTGTCGACGGTGTCGCACGGCATGGCGTCTGACGCTGTGCGAAGTCTTCCGGGAGGCGCGACGGCAATACGTCCGATCACCGCTCTCCACGACTATTCGACGCGTTGTGCAGCTGTTTTCTCTAGGACCTCGTAGGAGTTGTCTCAAGTTTCTGAGCGGCAGGTCTGGAAGCGCCTCCAGCGCCTCCGGCGCGCTCGACAGGCTCGGATGCCCCTCTATCTTGGCAACTCCGAATCACCGTAGATGGAGACGCAAGGTGAGCAAACTCGTAGACCTGGATGCATTCATTCGCGCAGGCGGTGAGTCGCCGCGCAAGGTTCTGATCGTAGACGACCACCCCGTCATCCGGCTGGCTGTCCGCCTGGTGTTGACGCGGGAAGGGTATGAGGTGGTCGCCGAGACGGACAATGGCGTCGATGCCATTGCCCTGGCTCGCGACCACCTGCCCGACCTGGTGATCCTCGACATCGGCATTCCCAAGCTCGGCGGCCTCGACGTGATCGCCCGCATCAGCTCGCTGGACCTGCCCTTGCGGGTATTGGTACTGACCGGGCAGAACCCCAGCCACTACGCCGCCCGCTGCATGCAGGCCGGCGCCGCGGGCTTCGTCTGCAAGGAAGGCGACCTGGGCGAGCTGACCGCCTCGGTGCGCGCCGTGCTGTCCGGCTACAGCTACTTCCCCAGCGAGGTCATCCGTACCGGCAAGCGCCAGGGGGGCATGCCCGACGACAGCGAGCTGATCGATCGCCTCTCGGACCGCGAACTGGTGGTGCTCAAGTACCTGGCCAACGGCTACACCAACAAGCAGATCGCCAGCGAGATGTTCATCAGCAACAAGACGGTGAGCACCTACAAGTCGCGCCTGCTGCTCAAGCTCAACTCGCGCTCGCTGATCGAGCTGGTCGAATTCGCCAATCGCAACGAACTGGTGTGAAGTGCAGGATGGCTGCGCACCCGCCGGTGCGTCGCCATCGATCCCCCCAATCCCCTGTCTCGCGTCCCGGCCCAGGCGCCGGCGGCTGGCCTATTCCTGGGCGGGCCGTGGTGCCTGGTGGGTGGCGGGCGAGATCGGGGCTTCGACCTTGCGTTCGCCCCAGCGCAGGCGCGCCCGGTGTGCGGCGTAGGCCATCAGCAGTGCCAGGGCGCAGCCCAGCAGGCTGTTGTAGAGGCGCACCTCGGGCAGGTGCCAGTCGCGAGCGAGGCTTTCGGATAGCAGCACGAAGCAGACGGTGGTCTGTACCACGAACAGGCCGTAGTGCTGGGCGATGAAGGCGCGGCTGAGGACGATCAGCGGCAGCATGCAGGCCACCAGCAGCGCCGGGCTCTGCAGCCAGTGGCCGAACAGGATCAGCAGCAGGGCGCCGATCAGGGTGCCGAGGCCGCGCTGGATGCCGCGCACCAGGCTGCTGTCGAGTTCCATCTGCAGGGTGGTCACCACCGTCAGCGTCAGCCAGTAGCCACGCGGCATGCCGGTGAGGTTGGCGGCAAGGCCGGCTAGGGCGACGGCCAGCGTGCAGGCCAGCGCGTGGATCCACCACAGCCGCCGGGGCAGTCGCGAGGCGTGGCGGCGCAGTACACGGCTGAAGCCGAGCAGGCGTGGGAGCAGGGGCCACAGGCGCAGCCCGTGCATGCCACGCAGGAAGAATGCCAGCAGCATCACCCAGAGCCCGCCGATGGCGAACAGCGCCCCCACCGCCAGGCCATTGTTGAGGCTGCCGCTGCCGGCCTGACCCTGGCCGAGGCAGAGGCACACCGCGAGGCCGACGCCGAGCTTGCCCAGTTCGGTGCCGTAGCGCTGCAGCAGTGCCAGGAGGAAGCCCCAGAGGGCGAAGCTGGCAAGGCTCAGCAGGGGATGGCTGGCGGCCCAGAAGCCGACCCCCGCGCTGAGGGCGCCGAGCAGGGTGAGCAGCAGCATGCGCAACATGCCGAAGCGGTGCATGGGGTTGGCCAGGGCGGCCTGGAAGGCGCCGGTGGCGGCCCAGAGAAAACCGGTATGGGCGGTGAACAGACCCAGCATCAGCGGCAGGCCGCAACCCAGGCCGGCGATGGCGGCCGGCCCCCAGGCTGCTGGGCCGGCATGCCAGTGCATGCTTTGTCTGAGCGCCTTGCGCATCTGTCGTGACTCCTTGCAACGGCCACCCGGATGCGGGCGGCCTGGTAACCCTAGACCGGGCTGGAGCGCCCGGTCATCTCGCGGGCCATTTCCGTGGCGTAGCTGTCGGTCATCCCGGCGATGAAGTCGATGACCCGCAGGAACGAGCGGTACAGCGGCCAGGACGGGTCCGGGGCGTTGTTGCCGAGCAGGTCGAGGATGCGCCGGTTCTTGAACGAGGGGGTGCGCCCGCCGTGCTGTTCCAGCGCCGCGCCGCAGAAGGCGTTGAGGAGGATCTCCAGGGTGGTGTAGGCGCCGATCTCGTGGAGCGTCTTGCGCTTGTCCTGGAAGATGCGTTCCCGCGCGATGGCCTTGGCGCGCAGCACGCAGTGCTTGGCCGGCCCGTGCATGTGCTCCACCAGGTCGCCCTGCAGGGTGCCGGCGAGCAGGGCGTCCTGCTGGTCGACGAAGGCATGTGCGGCGGCATTGGTCAGGTGCTCGATGGCCTTGCCGCGGAGGATCGCCAGCTTGCGCCGCCGCGAGTCGCGCGGGCCCAGTTGCCGGTAGGTTTCCGGCAGGTCGTCGCCCACCAGGCCGAGCAGCACCGCCTCGACCTCCTCGTAGTCGAGCAGCTCCATTTCGAGGCCGTCCTCGAGGTCGATCAGTGCGTAGCAGATGTCGTCCGCCGCCTCCATCAGGTAGACCAGCGGATGGCGCGCCCAGCGCTGTTCCTCCAGTTGCGGCAGGCCCAGCTTCTGGGCGATCTGCTCCAGCAGCGGCAGTTCGCTCTGGTAGCAGCCGAACTTGTGCTTCTTGTAGCCCAGGGCCTCGGCATGGCGGGCCGTCCAGGGGTACTTGAGGTAGGTGCCGAGGGTGGCGTAGGTCAGGCGCGTGCCGCCGTCGAACTGGTGGTATTCCAGTTGCGTGAGCACGCGAAAGCCCTGCGCGTTGCCTTCGAAGCTGAGGAAGTCGGCACGCTCGGTCTCGCTCATGGCGTCCAGCCAGCCGCGCGCGGACGCCTGCTGGAACCAGTGGCGGATGGCGTCTTCGCCGGAGTGGCCGAAGGGCGGGTTGCCGATGTCATGGGCCAGGCAGGCGGACTGCACGATCACCCCGAGGTCGGCCGGGTCGCACCAATCCGGCATCGCATCGCGCAGCACTTCGCCCACGCGCATGCCCAGCGAACGCCCCACGCAGCCGACTTCCAGGGAGTGGGTCAGGCGCGTGTGGATGTGGTCGTTGCTGGAGACGGGGTGGACCTGGGTCTTGCGCCCCAGGCGTCGGAAGGCTCCGGAAAAGATGATGCGGTCATGGTCCTTGTGGAACGAACTGCGGCCCAGTTCCTCGGTGCTGTGCACCGGTTTGCCGAGCCGTTCACGGGTGAGCAGTGTCTGCCAGTCCAACGCCAGTCCTCGCCGTTCAGTGGCTGAAAGGGGGCTAGCTTCCCGGTTAACGCGGAGCGCCGCAAGGGGACCGAGGGCGAGTGTGGGAGTTCCCCGCGCACCGGGGGTCACAGGCCGGCGGCGTCGATGTCCACCAGCAGCAGGCGGCCGCCGTTGTCGATGAACTGGCCGGCGGTCAGGCAGTACTGGTTGGTGGTGGCGTCGCGGTAGGTGCTGGAGAGGGTCAGCCGGCGCTCTTCCCAGCCCTCGGCGAGCAGGTGATAGAAGTACGGCCGCCAGGACCAGTTGTGGCCCAGGTAGCGGGCATCTTCGTGCCAGCCCTGGCCTTTCCATTCCAGGTTCGGGGTGAGCTGCGTACCGTTGCGGTCGCACTGGTAGATGCGCAGCAGCCAGGGGTACTGCTCGGGCGAGGGCAGGGATGAGAGCGGCGCGTCGCCCTCGGCCCAGGTGCGCAGCTGGTTCATCAGCAGGGTGAGCTGCTGGCGCATGGTCATCAGCCGCGCGCGCTCGGCCAGCTTGCGCTGTACGTATTGGTCGCGCAGCTGGGCGAAGCGGTCGACGAAGGCGTCGGCGGCGAAGAATTCCAGCTCCGGCTTGGCGAACAGGTAGCCCTGCACGTAGCGGGCGCCGCATTCCAGGGCGAAGTCCAGCTCGGCCTCGGTCTCCACGCCCTCGGCGATGATCCAGCAACCGGTCTTCTCGGCCATCTGCGCCAGGGCCTTGACCACCTCGCCGCTGGGGCCGCCACGCGCAGCGGCCTGGAACAGCTGCATGTCGAGCTTGAGGATGTCCGGCTGCAGGGCGAGTACGCGGTCGAGCTGGGAGTAGCCGGCGCCGAAGTCGTCGATGGCGATGCGCGCGCCGGCCTGACGGTAGCGGGCGACCACGTCCGGCAGGCGCTGGCTGGCGCCGCCCAGTTCGGTGATCTCGAAGACGATGCGCTCGGGGGCCACGCCGTTGCGTTCCAGCTGCTTGAGGCTGGGCAGCGCCTGGCCGGGGTGCAGGCGGCTGATCCAGCGCGGCGAGATGTTGATGCTGAGGAACCAGTCCGCAGGGGCCTGGTGCAGGCGTGCGAGGGCGTCTTCGCGGATCTCCCGGTCGAGGCGGCGCAGGGCTGCAGGCGGCACCTTGGAATCGGCGAACAACGGGCCGACCGACAGGAGCCGGCCGTCATCCTGGCGCAGGCGCCCCAGGGCTTCGACCCCGGCGATGCGTCCTGTCGCGGTGTCGATGAACGGCTGGAAGCAGGCAAGCGGTTGCCCGTCTATCACGGTGACTCCTTAGGGCTGGCCCGAAATGCACGCGCTCGCCGAAACGACGCGGAGGGAGCCGGCTGCTACCGGCTCCCTCCCAAAGCAAGAATGTGGCCAGCTTGTC
The DNA here is from genome assembly GCF_003234055.1 of Pseudomonas sp. 57B-090624. Taxonomy (NCBI): domain Bacteria; kingdom Pseudomonadati; phylum Pseudomonadota; class Gammaproteobacteria; order Pseudomonadales; family Pseudomonadaceae; genus Pseudomonas; species Pseudomonas sp. 57B-090624. Next base: position 14,143 of record NZ_QKRU01000077.1, on the reverse strand, counting down.
CTACGATCAGACCTTGGTGGTAGACGGCGGTTTGACGTCAGAACGGCGCCAGGCTCCGCCCAGCAAGGGCAGCAGCGTGGTACCCAGGCGCAGCAATCGAGTCAGATTGCCACTACGGGCGGCGAAGAAGCCCAGCGCGGCGACGCCGGCGATGCCCCAAAGGGGGGCGTGGGGCAGGGCGCCCAGTTGCTGCTGCCAGCCGCTGGCGATGCCCTTGGCGCGGCGCAGGGGCTGGGTGAGCACCAGGGTCTCGTGGCGGATCTCCTGGCGATGCATCTCCAGGCGCAGGCGCACCAGCGCCTTGCGCAGTTCGCGGCGGGAGGTGGTGCGGTGCGTTTCGGGCAGGCTCATGGCAGCAGGCGCTCGCGGTCCTGGGCCAGCTCTTCGAGCGTGGCGGAGAAGGGTGAGGACTCATCGTCCACGGCCTGTTTCAGGCGCCAGGCGCAGTAGAGGGTGAGCACGAGGTAGAAGAGGCACAGGCCGCCCATGGTCTCCAGCCGCGCGGTGTCCCAGAAGATCACCAGCAGCAGCGCGGAGAGCGCCACCAGCAGGAGCAGGGCGAAGATCAGCGACAGCCCGGCGAACAGCAGCAGGCGCAGGGTGTTGGCCTTCTGTTCCTGCAGCTCGATGCCGAACAGCTCGACATGGCTGTGCAGCAGGCCGAGGAACGCGGCGCCTAGGCGCCGCGGGGAGGGGCCTTGGCCCGCGCTCTGCGGGCCGGATTCCATTCCCGGCTCCATGGTCAGCGACGCGAGGCGAGCAGACCGAGGAGGAAGCCGATGCCGGCGGAGAGGCCGATGGTCTGCCAGGGATGTTCCTGCACGTAGTCCTCGGTGGCGGCGACGGCGGCCTTGCCCTTGTCGACGATCTTCTCTTCGGTCAGGTGAAGGGTCTCGCGGGCGCGCTTGAGGGATTCGTGGATCTGCAGGCGCAACTCCTCGGCCTGGTCGCCAGCGAGGCTGGCGGTGTGCTGCAGCAGTTTCTCGGTGTCGCCGACGAGGGCCTGGAATTCGGTCAACAGGTCATCCTGAGCGCGGCTGGCGGTCTTGCGTGGCATGGCGTGGATCTCCTTGAGGGCTGGGAAGGCTTGGTAGTTGTGAGTCGCCGCGCCGGGTTTAGGTTCCGGTGATATTCGCTCGGGCGCTGGTATGGCGCTTGCAATGCCCTGGTGCGCCAGAGCGTCGGTGTGCCCCGTTATCGGGCATCACGCGGGGCTTCGACAGGGCTGTCGAATCCTGGCAAGCACATGAAAAACAAAGAGAAAGCCTGAAAATTCAAACTGCCGTCTTCACCACGTCGCCCCGTTATGGCCACCGGCTCCGACCCGTTCGGGGGCGTACCGGCTTCAGCGTGGTGCACGTCCGGCGCGATTTGATCCGTATTGGTGCTTTTTCCCTGCCGGAGCCTTCCTGCCAATGGAAAACCTCAACAGTGCCGTGCAAACCCTGATCCACGGCTCCAACACCCTGTTCATCCTGATGGGCGCCGTGATGGTGCTTGCCATGCACGCCGGCTTCGCGTTCCTGGAAGTGGGCACCGTGCGCCAGAAGAACCAGGTCAACGCGCTGTCGAAGATCCTCTCGGACTTCGCCATCTCCACGCTGGCCTACTTCTTCATCGGCTACTGGGTGGCCTATGGCGTGACCTTCCTGCAGCCGGCCGGCGAGCTGGCGGCGGACCACGGCTACGCGCTGGTGAAGTTCTTCTTCCTGCTGACCTTCGCCGCCGCCATCCCGGCGATCATCTCCGGCGGCATCGCCGAGCGCGCCCGCTTCGGTCCGCAGCTGTGCGCGACGGCCCTGATCGTGGCCTTCGTCTATCCCTTCTTCGAGGGGCTGATCTGGAACGGCAACTTCGGCCTGCAGGACTGGCTGAAGGCGAGCTTCGGCGCCAGCTTCCATGACTTCGCCGGCTCCGTGGTGGTGCACGCCGTGGGCGGCTGGCTGGCCTTTGGCGCGGTGCTGCTGCTGGGGCGCCGTGACGGCCGCTACCGCGATGGCCGCCTGGTGGCCTTCGCGCCGTCGAACATTCCCTTCCTGGCGCTGGGCTCGTGGATCCTCATCGTCGGCTGGTTCGGCTTCAACGTGATGAGCGCGCAGACCCTGCAAGGCGTCAGCGGCCTGGTGGCGGTCAACTCGCTGATGGCGATGGTCGGCGGCACGGTCGCCGCGCTACTGGTGGGGCGCAATGACCCGGGCTTCCTGCACAACGGCCCGCTGGCCGGCCTGGTGGCGATCTGCGCAGGCTCCGACCTGATGCACCCGGTGGGCGCCCTGGCCACCGGTGCCATCGCGGGCGGCCTGTTCGTCTGGGCCTTCACCGCGACCCAGGTCAAATGGAAGCTGGACGACGTGCTGGGCGTATGGCCGCTGCACGGCCTGTGTGGCGTCTGGGGCGGCATCGCCTGCGGCATCTTCGGCCAGGAGGCCCTCGGTGGCCTGGGCGGCGTCAGCCTGGTGAGCCAGTTGATCGGCACCGGCCTCGGCGTGCTGGTGGCGCTGGTGGGCGGCTTCCTGGTCTACGGCCTGCTGAAGAAGACCCTGGGCATCCGCCTGTCCCAGGAGCAGGAGTACTACGGCGCGGACCTGTCGATCCACAAGATCGGCGCGACCAGCCAGGATTGATGCGCTCAGGTCGTCCGGACGGGATCGCAGGAATGAAGAAAGCCCGCCATATGGCGGGCTTTTCCATTGCACGGCGGGTGACTACCAGAGCGGTACCACGTAGCTGACGATCAGGCGGTTCTCGTCGATGTCGCTGCCATAGTTGGTGGAGCGTACCGTCGCGTTGCGCCATTTCACGCCGAGGTTCTTCAGCGGGCCGTCCTGGAAGACATAGGCGATGTCGGTGTTGCGTTCCCACTCCTTGCCTTCGGGGCGACCGGCGCCCAGGTCGACGTTGTCGCCGGACAGGTAGCGGGTCATGAAGGTCAGGCCGGGGATGCCCAAGGCGGCGAAGTTGTAGTCGTAGCGTGCCTGCCAGGATTTTTCGTCCTTGGCGGCGAAGTCGCCGATCTGCACGTAGTTGACCAGGAAGGGGTCGGTGCCGTTGATGTAGGCGTAGCCGGTGTCGCCGCTCATGCTCTGGTAGCCGAGGCCGAAGGCGTGGCCGCCCAGGGCGTAGGTGAACATGGCGCCGAAGGCCTTGTTGTCGACGTTGCTGCTGCCTTCGTCGGTGGAGCGGGCGTAGCGGATGTCGCTTTTCAGCGACTGCTTGTCACCCAGCGGCAGGGTGTGCAGGACGGTGAAGATGTGTTGCTTGTAGAACTCGTCCAGGTTGCCGTAGTTGTAGCCGGTGGCGAGGTTGTCGTTCCACTTGTAGGTGGCGCCGGCGAAGTTGAATTCGTCGCTGGTCTGGCCGCCGCGGAAGGTGATGCCACGGGCGCCGCCGGCACCGGTGGCGGCGACGCGGCTGTTGGTGATGGTCATGTCCTCGTAGTCCGAGGAGTCGCGCTGGTTCACCTGCTTGAGCTGGCCGGCGTCGAGGGTCAGGCCGTCGATTTCCATCGAGTTGATGTGGCCACCCTGGAAGGTCTGCGGCAGCAGGCGCGAGTCGTTGTACTGCACCGTGGGCAGCTTGGGCAGCAGGGTGCCGACCTTGAGGACGCTCTTGGAGGCGCGCAGCTTGGCGGTCAGGCCCACTTCGCCGTATTCGTCCTGGGCGCGGTTGGGCGCTTCGCGGTCGCGCTTGAGCAGGCCGGTGCCGGTGCGGTCCGGGCTGGAGTCGAGCTTGATGCCCAGGGCGCCGATGGCATCGACGCCGACGCCGATGGTGCCTTCGGTGAAGCCCGACTCGTAGCGCAGCAGGAAGCCCTGGGCCCACTCCTCGGCCTTGGACTGGGCGGCGCCGTCCTGGCGGAAATCACGGTTGAAGTAGAAGTTGCGCAGCTCGACGCTGGCCTTGCTGTCTTTCAGGAATTCGGCCTGGGCGAGGCCGGGCAGGGTGAGGCCGGTGCTGAGCGCTGCCAGGGCGATGGCGTGCGCGAGCGAGGTCTTGCTCATTGTTATTGTCTCCTCGTTGGGGTGGCGGGGCGGTTGGGCCGCCCCGTTACAACGAGTGGAATTAAGCATCCGGTAACACAATCGTCATTTAGACATTGGTCGCCCTCACTGCACCCACTGCGGGTAGTAGCCGAGGCGATCCTGCACGGCGGCGTCGTGGGCCGGCACCACGGTCAGGTCCGGTTCGGCCTGCAGCAGGTCGTGAACGCGCCGGAGCTGGGCGAGGGTGCCGTCGCGGTCGTTGTCGACCATCCGGCGGCTGACCCAGAACTTCTCGTGGGGCCCGGTGAAGCCTTCCAGGCGCCAACTGGTGTCGCCGGTGAAGAAGAAGCGGCGGCCGTCGTCGAGGGTGAGGAACAGGCCCACCGAGCCCGGCGTGTGGCCGGTGAGCGGCACCAGCACCAGGCTGCCGTCGCCGAACAGGTCGAGGCTCTCGTCGAACCCCATGTAGGGCTCGGGCTGGAAGTCGAAGGGCCGCCAGAGGATCTCGTGGGTGAACTGGCTGGGCAGCACCGCCGGCGGCGCGGCGATGTGGCTGAACTCGATCTCCGCCCAGGGCGCCCAGACCGGCACCTCGGGAAAGTCCGCCAGGCCCGAGGCGTGGTCCCAGTGCGCGTGGGTGAGGAGGATGCGGTCGACGCGGATGCCGTCGCGGTCCAGTTGGTCACGCGCGGGGGTGACGTCCTCGTACTTGAACAACGGCTTGTCCCACCAGGGCATGTCGCCCTTGAACTGGGCATCCACCTGGCGCCCCAGGCCGGTGTCCAGCAGCAGGGTGGCGGCGTGGTGCTGGATGAGCACGGCGGTGTGGTTGACCGCGACGGTCCTGGTCCACTGGCCGCCCTCCAGGGTGAAGGCGTCGAGGGTCTCGGCGTGGGCGGTCTTCACCAGGGCGAAACGCAGGCCCTGGGCGCTGGCGAAAGGGCTGGCGGCCAGCAGCAGGCCGGCGAGGAGGAGGCGGAGCAGGCGCATGGGGCTTCCTTGCAGTGGCGGGTGTTCAGAGGCGGGGCAGTTCGACGTAGCCGGGCAGGGCGCGGATGCGGTCGCACCACTGGCGGATGTGCGGGTAGGGGCTGAGGTCGAGTCCGCCTTCTGCGGCCATCGCCAGGTAGGGGTAGTTGGCGACATCGGCGACGCTCGGTGCCTCGCCTTCGGCCAGCCAGGCGTGCCGGCCCAGTTGCAGTTCCACCATCGCCAGCACCTGGCGCGCCTTGGCCTGGGTGGCTTCGAGGTCGCCGGGCCGACCGAACAGCTTCATCACCCGCGCGGCGGCCGGGCCGTGATGCAGCTCGTTGGCGGCGTAGCTCAGCCAGCTGGCGATGCGGCCCTGCTGCAGGGCGTCGTCGGGCAGCCACTGCGGCGCATAACGGCGTGCCAGGTAGACGAGGATGGCCTGTGAATCCGCCAGCACCTGGCCATCCTCCACCAGCATGGGCACCTGGCCACGGGGATTGAGGGCGAGGAACGCCGCTCGCTTCTGTTCACCCGCTGCCAGGTTGACCGTGACGACCTCGGCACGCTGGCCGATCAGGCCGAGGAACAGACGGACCTTGTAGCAGTTGCCGGAAAGCGGGAAGTCGTAGAGCTGCATGGGGGAGGCCTTGGTAGTGATTGTGCGGCTGGATATTAGACAGACAGGTCTGTATATTTCAAGCGCCAACCCTGTCGCGTGCCTCAGAGGCCGGTGCGATGCGGGTTTGAGCCGGTGCGGGCGGATACGCATAATGCGCCGGTCAGGAGGTTCCACATGGCTTCGAGCAAACGCGATCAGTTGATCGACACCGCCATCGCGCTGTTCTACCGCGATGGTTTCCACGCCACCGGCATCGATCGCATCCTCGCCGAGTCCGGCGTGGCGAAGATGACGCTGTACAAGCATTTCAAGTCCAAGGACGAGCTGATCGAGGCGGCCCTGCGCCAGCGCCTGGAACCCAGTCGCCAGATGATGGCCTGGGCGCTGGAGAACCTGTCGCCGACGGCGGCGATCCTTGCCGTCTTCGATGGCCTGCACCAGTTGCTGCATGGCAAGGAGTTCTTCGGTTGCGCCTTCGTCAACGCCGCTGCCGAGTTCCATGACCGCGAGCACCCGATCCACCGCGTCGCCGCCATGCACAAGGCGAACGCCGAGCAGCACTTCCGCTCGGCGCTGGAGCGCCTGGAGGTTCCGGAGCCCGAGCGCCTCGCGCGGCAGCTGCAGTACCTGATGGAAGGGGCGATCACCATGGCCCACATGCAGGGGCCCGCGCAGCAGGCGCTGGAGGCCAGGGACGCGGCTGCCGTGCTGTTGCAGGCGGCGGGTGTCGCTGTATCGGGCACGCCGAACTCCTGACGTCAATATCGGTCGCTGCCGTCCATCGGCGGGTGATGGATTCGTTCTCAAGGTTTCCCGGGGGATGCCGTCAAATCGGTGTACATCCGATTTTCCGGGACTGCCGCTATGAAGACTCTCGATTCCCTGGCTTCCGCAACCACGCGCCCGAGTTACCTGAACAAGATCGACAGCGCGACCCGTAATGCCACCAACGCGCAGAACGTGCTGACCAACCGCGTCGCCCAGCGCCTGGGTGTCGAGCCCGGCACCCTGGCCGGCAAGACCCAGGACGACTACACGCCCGACAAGGTGGCCGGGCGCATCCTCGACTTCGTCGGGGGCCGCATCCAGGCCGAGGCGGCCAAGGGCGCCGACCCCGAGAAGCTGCAGAAGATGCTCGACCAGGCTCGCGAAGGCGTGGAGAAGGGCTTCGCCGAGGCGAAGAAGATCCTCCAGGGCCTGGGTGTGCTGGGCGGCAAGATCGCCAGCGACATCGAGGACACCTTCGGCAAGATCCAGGACGGCCTCGACAACCTGGCCAGCTCCCTCGGCCTGGATGGCAAGACACCGAGCACCGGCACCTCCGGCAGCACGGGCGTCGGCAGTTCCAGCCAGAGCTTCTCCGCGCGCTCCTCGACCTTCGACATGGAGGTGACCACCAAGGAAGGCGACAAGGTGAAGATCTCCATCGCCCAGGCCTCGGCCGACTGGCAGACCTCCTCGACGAGCTCCGGCAAGGACGGCACCGGCAGCGTCAAATCCGAGTCCGGCAGCCTGCAGATCGGTGGCTGGAAGGTGCAGGTGGACGGCGACCTCAACGACGACGAGAAGGCCGCGCTCAATGACCTGCTCGACCAGGTGCAGGACATCTCCAGCAAGTTCTACTCGGGTGACCTCAACGGCGCCTTCGACCGCGCCCTGGCCCTGGACATGAACGGCGACCAGCTGGCCTCCATGTCGCTCAACCTGACCCAGACCACGGTCAAGGCCACCAGCACCTACGGTTCCGTGGCCCAGGAGGGTGGCCAGCCGGCCAGCGCGGTGAACACCTCGCTGCAGGACTATGCCAAGGGCATGCTCGAGGCGCTGAGGAACGCCGCCAAGCTCTCCGACGACCCGAAGGGCACGCTGCAGGACCTGCTCAACGGTGGCTTCTCGCTCAACGAGCGCCTCAGCGACAACCAGCTGGACAAGGCCCAGGCGTTCAACAGCAAGCTGCTGGACGGGCTGCAGAACCTCCTGCCGGCCACCGCCAGGGACGACTCGGCCAAGGCCTGAGGCATGCTAGAATCCGCGCCTTTCCTGATTGGCGAGGCGCGTGGCGATGCTCCCCGAATGCAGCCTGTTCGGCACCCTGGGTTGCCATCTCTGTGAAGTGGCGGAGGGCGTGCTCATGCCCTTCGTCGAGCATGGCCTGATGGTCGAGCTGATGGACATCGCCGAGCGCGAGGAATGGATGGACGACTACGCCCTGCGCATTCCCGTGCTGCGTCGCTGCGATACCGGTGCCGAGCTGGACTGGCCCTTCGACGCCGCCAAGGTCGCTGCCTTCCTCGAACACTGACCGCTGGTCGGCTGCTCCCTCCCAGGCCCTGCTCCCTTCACCGGTCACCGCGTCCCGTGGTGACTGCTCTCCTGCCGATCAATCCCCCTTTCACGGAACGGATTGTCGATTCAATGCAACAGTGAATACCTTGCCAAATGTTTCATCGCCCGTATGATTGCCCAGTCAGTTACTGCCTAGGCAGATATTAGCCAATGAAGCACTACAGCCCCGCCGACTACCCCTTCACCGGCTCCATCGGCCAGTACATCGGGCGTTCCGCGCTGCTCAAGGACCGCCTGCTCGACCGTTACCTGGCGCCCCTGGACATCACTTCCGCCCAGTTCAAGGTGCTGATGTTCATCTACATGGACCGCGCCAACACCCCGGCCGACCTGTGCCGTGAGCTCTCGGTGGACAGCGGCTCCATGACCCGCATGCTCGATCGCCTGGAGAAGAAGGGCCTGCTGCTGCGCAAGCCCTGCCCGGAGGATCGCCGCAGCGTGCGCCTGGCCCTCAGCGAGGACGGCCTGCGCATCAGCCGGCAGATGCCGGAGATCGTCGCCGACGCGATGAACGAACTCACCAGCCCGTTGACCAGCGACGAGCTCCGCACCCTGGTGGGGCTGCTGGGCAAGATCCTGCAAGGGCGCGACCCGTGCGCGCCGCTCGGAGCGACCGACCATGAATGAATACAGCCGCACGGCCCGCCTGGGGCGTAGCGCCCTGGTGCTCGGTGCCGCCCTGGCCCTGGCCGCCTGCGCCAGCTCCAGCGGCCTGGAGCCCGAGGGCAGGACTCTCGATGCCGCCTCCCTGGAGGCCGGACGCAGCCTGGCTGGCACGCCTCTCAGCGCCGCCGCCTGGCCGCGCCGGGACTGGTGGAAGCAACTGGGTGACGCCCAGCTCGACGCCATGGTGGATGAAGCCCTGGCCGGCTCGCCGGACCTGCAGGTGGCCAGCGCCCGTACCCGCAAGGCCCTGGCCGAAGCCCAGGCCCGGGACGCCGCGCGCATGCCCAGTGTCAACGCAAGCGCCAGCTATTCCGGTGCCCGCGCGCCGGAGAGCGTGGTGCCCGCGCCCATCGGCGGCAGCTATGCGGCGGTGAAGTACCTGTCCCTGGGGTTCAACTACGACATCGACCTCTGGGGCGGCCAGCGCGCCGCCTGGGAAGCCGCGCTCGGCCAGGCCCGCGCCGCCGAGGTGGACCAGCAGGCCGCGCGCCTCAACCTGTCCGCCAGCGTCGCCCGCGCCTACAGCCAGCTCGCCTATGCCTTCGTCGCCCGTGACCTGGCGGAAGAAGAGTTGAATCGCTCCGAACACCTCTACAGCCTCAGCAAGCAGCGCCTGGCCGCCGGCCTGGACAGCAAGGTGCAGCTGCAACAGAGCGAGGCCCAGCAGGCCGCCGCGCGCCAGCAACTGCTGGCCGCCGAGCAGCAGATCGACAGCGACCGCATCACCCTCGCCGTATTGCTGGGGCAGGGCCCCGACCGTGGCCAGCGCATCCAGCGCCCCCTGGTGCTGCAGCCCACCGCCCTGGCGTTGCCGTCGGACCTGCCGGCCGAGCTGCTTGGCCGCCGCCCGGATGTGATCGCCGCGCGCTGGCGCGTCGAGGCGGCGAGCAAGGGCATCGAGTCGGCCAAGACCGGCTTCTATCCCAACCTCAACCTCAGCGCCATGGTCGGCCTCGCCGCCCTGAGCAGCGGCGACCTGTTCCAGGGCGGCAGCCGCTTCTACCAGGTGGCGCCGGCCCTCTCCCTGCCGGTGTTCGACGGCGGCCGCCTGCGCGCCAACCTGGCCGGCGTGGATGCCGACTACGACCTGGCCGTGGCCCAGTACAACAAGACCCTGGTGGCCGCTCTCGGCGAGGTCAGCGACGACCTCAGCCAGCTGCGCTCCCTGGCGCAGCAGATCGAGGTGCAGCGCCAGGCCCGCGATATCGCCAAGTCGAACTACGACCTCGCCATGCGCCGCTACGGCGAAGGCATCGGCAACTACCTGGACGCCCTCAGCGTCGAGCAGCAGTTGCTGGTCACCGAACGCCAGCTGGCCAGCCTGGACGTCCAGCAGATCGACACCTCCGTGCGCCTGGTGCAGGCCCTCGGCGGTGGCTTCCAACCCGAACCGACTCCGCTCGCCCAGGGCGCCCGCCCGGCCGCCGCTGAATGAACGAGGCACAGACCATGACCCCCCAGACTTCGGAAACCGCCGTCCAAGGCAACCCCAAGCGCAAGCGGATGCTGCTGATCCTGCTTGCCGTGATCCTCATCGTCGCCGCCCTCGGCTTCGCCTGGGAGCAGCTCTTCGGCCGCTGGAGCGAGCACACCGACGACGCCTACATCGGCGGCAACGTGGTGCAGATCACCCCGCAGACCGTGGGCACCGTGACCAGCATCGGCGCCGATGACGGCGACCTGGTGCACGAAGGCCAGGTGCTGGTGCAGTTCGATCCGAGCGACGCCGAGATCGGCCTGCAGCAGGCCGAGGCCAACCTCGCGCGCACCGTGCGCCAGGTGCGTGGGCTGTACAACAGCGTGGACGGCTACAAGGCCGAGGTGGCGTCGAAGAAGATCGCCCTGCAGAAGGCCCGGGCGGACTTCGACCGCCGTCGCAACCTGGCCAAGGACGGCGCGATCTCCCAGGAGGAGCTGGCCCACGCCCGAGACGCCCTGGATTCCGCGCAGAGCGCCCTGACCAGCGCCGAGCAGCAGCTCAATACCAGCCGCGCGCTGGTGGACGACACCGTGATCGCCTCCCACCCGGATGTGAAGGCTGCCGCCGCGACCCTGCGCCAGGCCTACCTGGAGGACGCCCGCGCCACCCTGGTGGCCCCGGTCACCGGCTACGTCGCCAAGCGCACGGTGCAGCTCGGCCAGCGCGTGCAGCCCGGCACCGCGCTGATGGCGGTCATCCCCCTGGACCAGGTGTGGATCGACGCCAACTTCAAGGAAACCCAGCTGAAGAACATGCGCATCGGCCAGCCGGTGGAGATCGAGTCCGACCTCTACGGCGGCGACGTGAAGTACAGCGGCACGGTGGACAGCCTGGGCGTCGGCACCGGCAGCGCCTTCTCCCTGCTGCCGGCGCAGAACGCCACCGGCAACTGGATCAAGATCGTCCAGCGCGTACCGGTGCGCATCCGCATCAACCCCGACCAGCTCAAGGAGCACCCGCTGCGCATCGGCCTGTCGATGAACGTCAAGGTCGACCTGCACGACCAGAGCGGCCCGTCCCTGGCCCAGCAGGCACCGAAGCAGCCGCTGTTCGCCACCGACGTTTACCAGCGCCAACTGGCGGAAGCCGACCAGTTGATCGAGCAGCTGATCCACGCCAACGGCCCGGACGCCACCCACACCACCGCGCAGCGCTGAGACGGCGACCATGAGCGATAACGCAGCAGCCAGCTTCACCCCGCCGAACCTGGTGCTGGCCACCATCGGCCTGTCGCTGGCGACCTTCATGCAGGTGCTCGACACCACCATCGCCAACGTGGCGCTGCCGACCATCGCCGGCAACCTGGGGGTGAGTTCGGAGCAGGGCACCTGGGTGATCACCTCCTTTGCGGTGAGCAACGCCATCGCCCTGCCGCTGACCGGCTGGATGAGCCGTCGGGTGGGCGAGGTGCGCCTGTTCATCGGCGCCGCGCTGCTGTTCGTGCTGGCATCGTTCCTCTGCGGCGTGGCCCAGTCGATGAACAGCCTGGTGGGCTTCCGCGCCCTCCAGGGCTTCGTCGCCGGGCCGCTGTACCCCATCACCCAGACCCTGCTGCTGTCGATCTACCCACCGGCGAAACGGGGCATGGCCCTGGCGCTGCTGGCGATGGTGACGGTGGTGGCGCCCATCGCCGGGCCCATCCTCGGCGGCTGGATCACCGACGACTTCAGCTGGCCGTGGATCTTCTTCATCAACCTGCCCATCGGCCTGTTCGCCGCCTTCGTGGTCTACCAGCAATTGCGCAAGCGGCCGGTGACGCTCAAGCGCGAGCCCATGGACTGGATGGGGCTGGCGACCCTGGTGATCGGTGTCGGCGCGTTGCAGATCGTGCTCGACAAGGGCAACGACCTGGACTGGTTCGAATCGAACTTCATCGTCGGCGGCACGGTGATCGCGGTCATCGCCCTGGCGGTGTTCATCATCTGGGAATTCACCGACCGCCACCCCATCGTCAACCTGCGGCTGTTCCGCCATCGCAACTTCAGCGCCGGCACCGTGGCGCTGGTGGGGGGCTACGCGGCCTTCTTCGGCATCAACCTGCTGTTGCCGCAATGGTTGCAGACCCAGCTCGGCTACACCGCCACCTGGGCCGGCCTGGCGGCGGCGCCCATCGGCCTGCTGCCGGTGATCATGTCGCCGTTCGTGGGGCGCTACGCGCAGAACTTCGACCTGCGCGTGCTGGCCAGCCTGGCGTTCTTCGCCATCGGCGCCAGCTGCTTCATGCGGGCGTCCTTCACCACCGAGGTGGACTACCTGCACATCGCCCTGGTGCAGCTGTTCATGGGCTTCGGCGTGGCGCTGTTCTTCATGCCGATCCTCAGCATCCTGCTCTCGGACCTGCCGCAGAGCGAGATCGCCGATGGCTCGGGCCTCGCCACCTTCCTGCGGACCCTGGGCGGCAGCTTCGCGGCCTCGCTCACCACCTGGATCTGGATACGCCGGGCCGACCAGCACCACGCCTACCTCACCGAGCACATCAGCAGCTACGACCCGGGCACCCGGCAGATGCTGGAGCAGATGGGTGGCATGAGCCAGCAGAACGCCGCGTCCCTGGACCAGATCGTCACCGGGCAGGCGTACATGATGTCGACCATCGACTACTTCACGATGATCGGCTGGGTCTGCATGGGGTTGATCCTGCTCATCTGGCTCGCCAGGCCGCCGTTCGGCGCCAAGCCCGGTGCGGCGGCCAACGCCCACTGAAGCAATGCGCACAGGCAGGTTGGCGCCGCGCCTAGCGAGGCCCAACACAACGAAGCCCGATGCCCTCGCATTGGGCTTCTTTCCTGGCAGAAGGGAGAGGGTGGGGGAGGAAAGGAAAAGGGGCTGACTTTTTCGCAGGCAATAAAAAACCCGCCTATAAGGCGGGTTTTTCGGGATTTGGTCGGAGCGACTGGATTCGAACCAGCGACCTTCTCGTCCCGAACGAGACGCGCTACCAAGCTGCGCTACGCTCCGTGGAATGAGCGCGCATTCTACAGAAAACTTTTTGGTCGACAAGGGGTTAGCTGAAATTTTTTTATCGGGCAGGGCTGCCGCGGTGTCCAGGGCGCTGCCCATGGCGGGGCGGAAAAAACCAAGCCCGCCGCAAGGTGGCTTGCGGCGGGCTTGGCCGGGCGATCGCGAAGGTCGCCGGGTGAGGCTCAGAGTTCCTTGATGGTGCGGACCTGGTCCTTGTTGACCCTGGCGCGCTTGCCGTCGAGTTGCTCGAACTCGTAGAAGCCGGAGTCATCGTCGTAATCGGGCTTGTCCACGGCCTGGATCTCGCGGCCGTCGTTCAGGGTGATCACGGTGGGGGACGAGCAGCCGGCCAGGGTGACCAGGCCGAGCGCGAGCACGAATGCGGGAATGATCCGCTGGTTCATCTTCCATCTCCTTGATGAATGAACGGGAGGTTCTCGGGCTCTGACGGAAAACCAGCCGGCAAAGTTCCGGAAGCCCGCTGCAATTCATGCCGACCCGCGAGGGCTCTCCAGCAGGTCCGGGGTGTTCAGGTTGGCCAGGCGTGGGTCGCCCACCGGGCATTCCACGGCGATCGGGTCGAGGGTGCGGAAGATGCGCTGGGGGCTGCGCTCGCCGGCCTGCCAGGCGTGTTCGATCTGCGGCAGAAGGGCGCGTGGCAGCACGCTGAACAGGGGTTCCCAGAAGCCGCCCTGGTGCAGCATCACCGGGCGTTCCCCGGCCTCGCGCAGCAGCGCATCGAGCAGCGGGGCGTCCACTAGCGGCGCATCGCAGGGCAGTACCAGCAGGTGCGCGTGGCGCGCGGCGGCGAGGCCCGCGCGGATGCCGGCCAAGGGGCCCGGGTAGTCGGGGCTGTCGTCCGCCACCAACTGGTCCGCCCACTGCGCGTAGCGCTCGGCGTTGCGGTTGCAGGAAATGATCAGGTCGTCGGTGAGCCCGCGCGTCGCGGCGTGCAGCCAGGCGATCAGCGGCTGGCCGCGCCATTCCACCAGGCCCTTGTCACGGCCGCCCAGGCGCTGGCCACGGCCGCCGGCGAGCAGCAGGACGGAGCAGGGAAGGGGGGCGTTGCCGGGCATGGGCGGGCTCTCGGGAGGGGGCGGCGCTGTGATATAACAC
>NZ_QKRU01000076.1:0-34214 GCF_003234055.1 Pseudomonas sp. 57B-090624 | reverse complement strand
CCAAGCTGGTGCCCGACGCCCTCGCCGAGTTCATCGCCCGCCATCCGCGCATCAACACCCGTTTCGAGGTGAACAACTGGGAGACCCTGGGCCGCCTGCTGGCCCGGGACGAGATCGAGTTCTTCATTGCCGACATCCGCCAGTTCGAGACGGACCCGAACTTCCAGACCCGCGAGCTGAGCCCGCGCCGGGGGCGTTTCTTCTGCCGCGCCGGGCACCCGTTGCTGGCCAAGGACAGCCTCTCCACCAACGACCTGTTCGACTACCCGCTGGCCGCCACCCGGCTGCCGGCGGGGGTGCGCAAGCTGCTGGCCGGTTTCAGCGGCAAGGCCGATTTCAGCCTCAACGTGGAATGCGAGCACATGCCCGCGCTGGTGCAGGTGGTGAGCCAGACCGATGCGGTGGGCCTGGCCATGCTGGAAACCCTGGCGCTCCACCTAGAGCGCGGCGAGCTGGCGCTGCTGGACTTTCGCAACCTGCCGGAGAACCTGGACAGCCTCTCCGCCCGCTGCGGCATCGTCACCCGCACCGGCTACCGCCTCTCCCCGGCGGCGCGGGCGCTGATCGAGATCATCGTCGAGCTGGACGGAATCGAAGCGGAAGAAGCGCGGCGCAGCGCCTGAGTCTGCCCACCGGACCTCGGTCCACCAAGGGGACTGCCGGGCACTCCGCTGGTGGACGTAAAGAGCGACGTCCACCCGCAGCGGTCGATGTTTTCGTGGGAGCAAATTCATTCGCGAAAGGGTTCGACGCGGTTGTTGGCGGCCTTAACGCGATGCCTGCACCGGTTCCTTCAAGGCGGCATCGAGGAAGCGCGGTTCGGCCCAGTCGCTCACCTGGAAGGGTTTGCGGATCAGCCGCTGTTCGGCGGCGAAGTCGACGCCCTTCTGCAGGCGGGCGAGGAAGTCGGCGTCCAGGCGCGGGTCGAAGATCCTGTGGAAGCTGTCGTCCTTGAGGTCGGTGCCGAGGATCACCGGCGGGTAGCTGGCCAGGCGCGAGACCAGTTCGACGTAGGCCTGCTTGTGGTTGTCGTCGCGCAGCCACTCCACCGCCTGTTGCTGGGCCTTGACCAAGCGCGCGGTGACCTCGGGGTACTCGCGGACGAAGGCGCCCGTGCCCACCAGCACCGCCTGGGTGCTGCCGGCGCCGCCCAGGTCGCGGGTGCTGAGCGGCAGTTCGGCGAGGCCTTTCTCACGCAGGGCGATGAGCCCGGCCAGGCCCCAGGAGGCGTCCACCTGCTTGGCTGCCAAGGCCGCGTTGGCGGCGTTGAAGTCGAGGTTGATCACCTTGTAGTCACGTTCGGACAGGCCGCGGCTGGCCAGCGCGTTGGCGAAGGACAGCTGGTTGGCGGTGCCGCGGAACACGGCGACGCGCTTGCCCTTGAGGTCTTCCAGGGTCTTGATCCCCGAGCCGGGCACCACGCCCAGGTAGCTCTTCACGTCGCGGGCGGTGGCGCTGAGCAGGCGGGTGTCGAGGCCGCTGGCCTTGCCGATGATGGCGGCCAGGTCGCCGAGGTAGGCGAAGTCCACCTGGCCGTTGGCCAGGGCTTCGTTGATCACGGGGCCGGCGCCCTTGAAGAAGCGCCACTGGATCTCGATGCCGTCCTTGGCGAATTCCTGTTCGAGGATCTGCCGGCTGCGCAGCACGTCCACCACGCCACCGCCGCTGTGTTCGCTGCCGGCGCTGAGGTCGGGCACGGCGATACGGATTTCCTTGGGTGCCTCGGCCGCCTGGGCGAGCAGCGGAGCCGCGCCGAGCACGCCCGCCAGCAGAGTGGGGGCGAAGAGCCCGAGGACGCTGTTGATCAGGGTTTTCATGGAAGGGCGCTCCTGCGCGATGGTTCGGTGAGGCCGCCAGATAGGCACAGGAGGAAATCGAAATTAAATAATAAAAATTCATTTTTTAATGACCCAATCGCATAAAGCAGGGCCACAGCGGCTTCCAGCACGCTATGCAGGAAATGCATAAAAAATATTCGGCAAAGGCATTTGCCGCACTCCCGAGCCTTCCCTATCAATGACGCCTCTTATCCATAAATCAATGGATTTTCATTTTTCATATTCCACGCGGAAATAATATTAGAGCCCTGGCGCCGGGAGACCCGATGAGCAAGATCCAGACGCTGCCGAGCCTGAGGCCCCCTGCCAGGCTGCGCCTGCCCGGAGCCGCACTCGACCGGGCCCTGCCCTGGCTGCTGCCCATCGGGCTGTTCCTGCTCTGGTGGCTGGCCGCCGAGCGCAACTGGATGTCCGAGCAGATCCTCCCCTCCCCGGCGCTGGTCTGGCAGAGCGCGGCGGAATTCGGCTCCGGCGAACTCTGGGCGCACCTGTGGATAAGCCTGCAACGCCTCGGCACCGGCCTGCTCGCCGGTGTCGCTGGCGGCGCGCTGCTCGGTGCCTGGCTGGGCCTGTCGCGGCGGGCCGAGGCGCTGGTCTACCCGAGTTTCGTGGCCCTGGCGCAGATCCCGACCCTGGCCTGGATTCCGCTGTTCATGCTGTTCTTCGGCATCGGCGAAACCCTCAAGCTGGTGGTGCTGGTGAAGGCCGTGGTGGTGCCGGTGACCCTGCACACCCTGGTTGGCGTGCGGGACGCCCAGCCGCGCCTGCGCGAGGCGGCGGCGGTGCTGCGCCTGCCGCCGCACCTGCTGGCCTGGCGCCTGGTGCTGCCGGCTGCCCTGCCCGCCTTCATGGCCGGCTTGCGCCTGGCCCTGGCCACCGGCTGGACCTCGCTGCTGGCGGTGGAGCTGCTGGCCTCCAGCGAGGGCATCGGCTACCTGATGGTCTGGGGCCGCCAGCTGTTCATGCTCGACCTGGTGTTCGTCTGCATCCTGGTGATCGGCCTGGTGGGCGCGCTGATGGATCGCGGCATCAACCTGCTCGACGCCCGCCTGCTGTTCTGGCCGCACCCGGCCACCGCCGAGCGCCCGCGCGGCCCGCGCCTGCATGGCTGGCAGCGGTTGCAGGCAGCCCTGCTGCCCCTGGCGCTGCTGGCCCTGTGGCAGGCCAGCAGCGCCCTGGGCTGGGTCGATGCCAATATCCTCGCCTCCCCGCTCGATGTGCTGCGCGCCCTGCACCAGGGGCTGCTGGATGGCAGCCTGCCCACCGCCATGGGCGCCAGCCTCGAGCGCACCGTGGCAGGCCTGGCGCTGGGCGGCGGCACCGGGCTGGCGCTCGGCCTGCTGCTGGGGCTCTCGAACCGCGCCGAGCGCATCGCCGGGCCCAGCCTTTCGGCCCTGCGCCAGGTGGCGATCTTCGCCTGGGTGCCGCTGCTCACCGCCTGGTTCGGCCTGGGCGAGGCGGCCAAGCTGGCCTTCGTCAGCCTGGCGGCCTTCTTCCCCCTGTTCATCGCCACCCAGCGCGGCGTCGCCGGCCTCTCGCCACAGCTTGGCGAAGCGGCGCGGGTGATGCGCCTCGGCCTGGGCAAGCGCCTGCGCCTGCTGGTGCTGCCGGGCGCCGCACCGGCCATCTTCGCCGGCCTGCGCCTGGCGCTGATCTACGCCTGGCTGGGCACCATCGGCGCCGAATACTTCATGCCCTCGGATGGCGGCATCGCCAGCTACATGCTCGGCGCGCAGCAGCTGTTCCGCATGGACCAGGTGATGGCCGCCATGGTCCTGGTGGGCCTGGTGGGCGCCCTGCTGGGCAACCTCGGACAACGCATCGAAGCGCGCGCGACGCGCTGGAGAACCGCATGAACGCATTCCACCGGGTGTCGCCACCCGCCACGACCCGCGCGCCGACGGTGCGCTTCGCCGGGGTCGGCAAGGTCTTCGAGGTGGATGGCCAGGATTTCCAGGCCATCCAGGACTTCAGCCTGGATATCGAGGAGGGTGAGTTCATCGCCATCGTCGGCTCCAGCGGCTGCGGCAAATCCACCCTGCTGCGCCTGCTGGTGGGCCTGGATACCGACTTCAGCGGCCACATCGAGGTGGACGGCCAGCCGGTGCGCGGCATCGGTGGCGAACGCGGCATCGTGTTCCAGGAGCACCGCCTGTTCCCCTGGCTGACGGTGGCGCAGAACATCGGCCTGGGCCTGGTCAACGAGCCCATCGAGCAGGGCGAGCGCGCCCGGCGCATCCAGCAGTTCGTGCAACTGGTGGGCCTGGGCGGTTTCGAGGGCGCCTACCCGCACCAGCTCTCCGGCGGCATGGCCCAGCGCGTGGCCATCGCCCGGGGGCTGGTGGCGAGCCCGCGCATCCTGCTGCTGGACGAGCCCTTCGGCGCCCTCGATGCGCTGACCCGCCAGCAGATGCAGGACGAGCTGCTGGCCATCCGCGCGCGCCAGCGCATCACCACCCTGCTGGTCACCCATGACGCCGAGGAGGCCATCTACCTGGCCGACCGCGTGGTGGTGTTGGCGCCCCGCCCCGGGCGCATCAAGCAGGTGCTGCCCATTGACCTGCCACGCCCGCGCCAGCGCACCGGCCACGACTTCCATCGGGTTCGTGAAGCCCTGCTGCACCAGCTGACCGGCGAGGGTGACTACCAGCCGCCGGTGCCGCCGCGCGTGACCGACCTGCCCCTCGAATTCATCGCCCTGTAGACCCCTTGGAGAACCCTGGATGAGCAAACGCCCCAACTTCCTGGTGATAGTCGCCGACGACCTGGGTTTTTCCGACCTGGGCGCCTTCGGCGGTGAGATCGCCACGCCGAACCTGGACCGCCTGGCCTTCGACGGCCTGCGCCTGACCGACTTCCACACCGCGCCCACCTGCTCGCCGACCCGCTCGATGCTGCTCACCGGCACCGACCACCACATCGCCGGCATCGGCACCATGGCCGAGGCGCTGACCCCGGAGCTGATCGGCAAGCCGGGCTACGAGGGCTACCTCAACGACCGCGTGGTGGCGCTGCCGGAGCTGCTGCGCGAGGCGGGCTACCAGACGCTGATGTCCGGCAAGTGGCACCTGGGCCTGACCGCCGAGCGGGCACCCCATGCACGGGGCTTCGAGCGCTCCTTCTCGCTGCTGCCCGGGGCGGCCAACCACTACGGCTACGAGCCGCCCTACGACGCCACCACGCCGGGCATCCTCAAGGCGACGCCGGCGCTGTACGTGGAGGACGACCGCTTCATCGAGCAGCTACCGGAGGATTTCTATTCCTCCGACGCCTTCGCCGACCGGCTGATCCAGTACCTCAAGGAGCGCGACCAGAGCCGCCCGTTCTTCGCCTACCTGCCCTTCTCGGCCCCGCACTGGCCGCTGCAGGCACCGGCCGAGGTTGTGGATAACTACCGGGGCCGCTACGACGCCGGGCCCGAGGCGCTGCGCCTGGAACGCCTGGCGAAGCTCAAGGCGCTGGGCCTGGTGGCGGCGGATGTGGAAGCGCACCCGGTGCGGGCGATCAGCGCCGAGTGGGAGGCGCTGAGCGAGGCGGAACGCCAGGTGTCGGCGCGGACCATGGAGGTCTACGCGGCGATGGTGGAGCGCATGGACTGGAACATCGGCCGGGTGCTGGACTACCTGCGCCAGCAGGGCCTGGAGGACGACACCTTCATTCTCTTCATGTCCGACAACGGCGCCGAGGGCGCGCTGCTGGAGGCCTTCCCCAAGTTCGGCCCGAACCTGAAGAGCTTCCTCGACCAGCACTACGACAACAGCCTGGAGAACATCGGCCGCGCCAACTCCTACGTCTGGTACGGGCCGCGCTGGGCCCAGGCGGCCACCGCGCCGTCGCGCCTGTACAAGGCCTTCACCACCGAGGGCGGCATCCGCGTGCCGGCCCTGGTGCGTTATCCACAGCTGCAGCGGCAGCAGCAGATCAGCCACGCCTTCGCCACGGTGATGGACATCACCCCGACGGTGCTGGACCTGGCCGGCGTGCGCCACCCGGGTACGCGCTGGCGCGGCCGCGAGGTGGCGCCGGTGCGCGGGCGCTCCTGGCTCGGCTACCTCTCGGGCGAGACGCCCCGGGTGCATGACGAGAAAACGGTCACCGGCTGGGAGCTGTTCGGCATGCGCGCCATCCGCCAGGGGCACCTGAAGGCGGTGTACCTGCCCGCACCCGTGGGGCCGGAAACCTGGCAGCTGTACGACCTGGAGAAGGACCCGGGGGAGATCCACGACCTGGCCCAGGAACGGCCGGAAGCCCTGGCCGGGCTGATCGCGGCCTGGCAGCGCTATGTGGACGAGACGGGGGTGATCCTCAGCGAGTCGCCGTTCCAGCCGTAGGGCGAGCGCGAAGAAAGCAGGGGCGTAGGGTGGACCGCGCTTCACCGGTCCACCGTCGGTGCTCACCCGGGGCTTCGCTGGTGGACGTGAAGAGCGACGTCCACCCTACGAGGGCAGGCGGTTACACCTGCACGATGCGGTTCTTGCCGCTGCGCTTGGCGGTGTACATGGCTTCGTCGGCGCGGGCGTAGAGCTGTTCCAGGGTGTCGCCGGGGCGCAGGGTGGTCAGGCCCTGGCTGAGGGTGACACTGAAGATCTGGCCGGCGGCGCTGAACGACAGGCGCTGCACCTCGCGCTCCAGGCGCTCGGCGACCTGCAGGGCCTGGGCCGGGTCGCAGCCGGGGAATACGGCGGCGAATTCCTCGCCGCCAATGCGCCCGAAATGGTCGACCCGGCGCAGGGCGCCGGCGCCGCACTGGGCGATGCGCTGCAGCACCAGGTCACCGACCTGGTGGCCGTAGGTGTCGTTGATCTTCTTGAAGTCATCGATGTCCAGCAGCAGGAAGGCCAGGGGCCGCTCATAGCGCTCGGCGACGTCGAACTCGCGCTGGGCGCATTCGAAGAAATGGCGGCGGTTGCTGGTGCCGGTCAGCACGTCCGTGGTGGCCAGGCGCTGCAGCTCGGCCTCCAGGGTCTTCTTCTCGGTGATGTCCTCGGCGATGCCCACCACCAGGGTGGACTGCCCGGCCTGGCCCTGGCGGCTGACGAAGCACTTGTCGCTGAGCCAGCGCACCTGGCCGTCGCCCCGGATGATGCGGTACTCGCGCACCTCCACCGCGCCCTTGGTGAGCACCTCGGCGAGGCTGCGCGCGGCGTACTCGACGTCATCGGGGTAGATGCAGTTGCGCCACTCGTTGAAGTCCACCATCAGCAGCTCGGCCGGGCGGCCGAACATGCGCTCGTAGTGGGGGCTGACGTAGATGATCTTCTGCGCGTCCCAGTCGAAGGCCCAGAGCACGGCGTTGACGCTGCCCAGCAGGCTGTTGAACAGCAGTTCGCGTTCGCGCAGGCGCTCCACCTCGCCACGGCTGTGCAGCAGTGCCAGGGTGAGCTTCTCCAGCTCGCTGGGTGTTTCCTCGAAGTTTTCCATCCGGCCCATAGCCTGCCTTCGCGTATTCGGGTCACGTTACGCCCACAACGAAGCGGCGGGCATGAGTGGCCGGCGTCAGGCATGACTCTGGTGACGAATGGCTGCAAAACGGTTGAACAGGCGGTGCAGGACGAACACCGCAAGCAGGGTGATGAAGACCGCAACGCAAACCGAACTGAGCCGATAGGCCAGGCTGAACATCATGTCGTGACTCGGCGTCAGGTATTGACCGAAAACGATGGCCAAAGTTGTCAGCGCACCGAAGCCGATTCCCTGCGCCCCCTCCAATACGTGCACTCGGGCACAGAAAAAGGCGGCTATCCAGTACAGCGAGGCGACGAGCGGTAGCACGTCGTAGTGGTCGTAGAGCAGCAGTTGCAGCACCAGGGCGATCAGGCAGCCGAGCAGGGTGCCGAGGGCGCGGATGCGTCCGGCGAAGCGGATGCCGTTCCAGTGCATGGGGAACAGCACGAGGATCGAGGCGATCTGCGCGGACAGCGAATCCTTCAGGTCGAAGCTCTGGAACAGGATGAACGACAGGGTGGCGATCGAGGCGCCGAGCAGGGCCTCGTGGCGCTGGCTGGCCAGGTCCTTGGGCGGCGGGGTGCGCGGCTCGCGGGGCTCGGCATCGGGGAAGAGGAAGAACATCAGCCAGGCGATCAGCACCGTCAGCGCGGCGGCCACCAGGTTGCTGGCCACCAGGTCGTAGAGGTGGGTTTCGGGGTAGCTGGCGAAGTGCAGCTGCATGGAGAGGAACACGCAGCCCAGGGCGCCGAACAGGAACAGCGGGCCGCGCGCCATGAGGCTGAAGCGCCAGAGGAAGGCGAGGAACACCAGGGGCACGATGAGCAGCGGGCGGTCGCCGAACAGCCCATAGATCACCAGCGTCTCCAGGCTCACCAGCACCGCCTGGGCGAGGAACTGGCGGATCACATGGGCGTTGAGGGTGGGCACCAGGCCCAGCAGCAGCATGGGGTAGACGCAGAAGAACGAGCCGTTGTCCCAGCCCATCAGCTTGCACACGAACAGGCCGAGGGTGCCGCCGCAGGCCAGGCGCAGGCACTGGCGCAGGCCGTTCTCGCTGAGGGCCGGGCGCTTCATCAGTAGATGTAGTGCAGCAGGCTGATGAGGCGGATCTGCACCCGGCCGAAGAACGTGGCCAGGGGCGATTCGTGGGGGTAGAGCTGCACCGTGGCCTTGGCGCCGCTGGGCAGGGGCGCTTCCGGGGGCGCCTCCAGCAGCACGTGCAGGCGCTGGCGCTGGGCGTCGCGCACCCAGCGGTCGGAGGTGGCGGGGGCGGCGAGGTCGCCGTTGGCGTCCAGCTGGCCTTCCTTGACGCCCGCGTCGATGGCGCCGACCCGCGCGGCGAAGATGCGCCCGGGCAGGGCGTCGAACACCACGCTGGCGCCATCGCCCAGGCCCACGTAGCGCAGCGCCTTCTCGCGGAAGTCGGCGCTGATGTCGGCCTCATCGGCTACCAGCGCGGCCACCGGGCTGCCGGCGGCGACGAAGGCGCCGGGGGACAGTTGCAGGTTGCTCAGGGTACCGGCGCGCTCGGCGCGCACTTCGCTGTACTGCAGCTGCAGGCGGGCCTGGTCGAGGGCGTTGCGGGCCTGGCGCAGGCGCAGGTTGTCGTCGCCTGCCGCACCACGCTCGGCGGCCAACTGGTGGATGCGCGCACTGGCGGCGGCCACCTTGGCGCTGGCGGCGGCACGCTGCGACTGGGTCTGTTCGAACAGCTGGCGGGAGACGTGCTGGCTGGCCACCAGCTTGCCGAGGCGCTCGGTCTCGCGCGCCAGCTCCTGGGCCGAGGCGTCGGCGGCGAGCTTGTCGGCACGGGCGGCGGCGAGGCTGGCATCGAGCTCGGCGTTGTCCTGGGCGGCCTGCTCCAGGGCCAGCTCGGCGGCGTTGACGGCAAGGCGGAAGGGCTCGGGGTCGAGGCGGAACAGCAACTGCCCAGCCTGGACGTGGGCGTTGTTGCCGACGGCGATGTCCAGCACCTGGCCGCTGACCCGGGGCGCCAGGCGCAGTACCGGGCGCGTCAGCTGGGCCTGGGGGGTGATGGGCATCCACAGGTCGGCCGCGAGGAAGTAGGCGAAGAGCAGCACGAAGGCCACGATGGCGCTCCGCACCCGGCGGGCGAACCTTTGGTCGGGGGTCATGGATACCTCGGCAATGCAGGGCGGATCGGCAGGGCCACGAGCCCGCAGGCGGGGCGATGGGCGGTGATCCGGGAAAACGGCAAACAGCTCAGGGCTGGCAGTATATTTACCGGCGTTTCCTGGATAATCAGCGCCCTTCGAGAATCAGCCTTGCGCGAGGAGTAACAATGGACACCCTGAACAGCATGCGTGTGTTCACCCGCGTCATCGAGACCGGCAGCTTCACCGCGGCGGCGCAGGCGCTGGACCTTTCCACCGCGCAGGTCTCCAGGCTGGTCTCGGAGCTGGAGCAGCAGCTGCAGGCGCGGCTGCTGCACCGCACCACCCGGCGCCTGGCGCTGACCGAGGTGGGCGAGCGCTACCTGCAACGCTGCCGCTCGATCCTCAACGAGGTGGACCAGGCCGCCGCCGAGGCGCGCGGTGCGCACCTCAAGCCCAGCGGCCGGCTGCGGGTGCACACCATGACCGGCCTCGGCCTGCAGCACGTCACCGCGCTGGTGGCGCGCTACACCGCGCTGTACCCCGAGGTGGTGATCGACCTGACGCTGTCGCAGCGCAACCCCGACCCGCTGGAGGACGGCCAGGACGTGGTGCTGACCTTCGCCCGCGAGCTGCCGGACTCGCAGATGGTGGCGCAATCCCTGGGGCAGATGTACAGCGTGGTCTGCGCGGCGCCCGCCTACCTGGAGCAGCATGGCGTGCCCAAGGGGCCGGCGGACCTTCGCCACCACCGCTACCTGCGCCTGCTGGACCCGCTCTACCAGGACAACTGGGTGCTGCAGGACGAGGACGGCGAGTACGACGTGCTGCCGGCGGAGGCCTTCCAGGTCAACGTCGCCGAATCCCTGGCACGCGCCGCCCAGGCGGGCATGGGCTTCTGCCTGCTGCCCTCCTTCGTCGCCTGCCAGCCGCTGCGCGAGGGCACCCTGCTGCGCCTGCTGCCGGAGCACCGCCTGCGCGAGCGCAACATCTACGCGGTGTATCCGTCACGGCGTTTCCTCGACGCCAAGACCCGCACCTGGGTGGACTTCCTCAAGGCCGAACTGCCGCCCCTCTTCGCCCAGGACGATGCCGTGCTGGACGATCCCCGCCACTGGGCGGTGCGCACGCAATTGTTGCGCTAGAAGCAATTGTGATTCACCTGGGCCGCGGTTTTTCACCACCGGCCCGGCCCCTAAGATGGCCTCGGTTTCCAGATGCATCCCGCCGAGGATCACGCTATGCAACGCAATCTCTTTGTTACTGCCGCCTTCACCGCTTTCGCCCTGTCCTTCACCCAGTTCTCCTTCGCCGAAGAGTCGTCCGCCTTTGTTGCGCGAAATGCGCAGTATGAGCAGCGCGCCCAGGACGCTGCCCAGCAAGAGGCCATCGCCAAGCAGGGCACGGAGCGCAAGGCCGAGTCCGGCCAGGACAGCTGATCGACCCGCTCCACCTCCTCCTTACCTCCTGACGTCGATGTGATTGCTCCTTTCGATGTCTTGTTCCAGCCGCCCTCCCCCGGGCGGTTTTTTTTGGCCGTGTTTCAGGGGCAGGCCTGTGTGGGCGGTGCAGGTGGGAGTGGGAGGGTAGGAGCGAATTCATTCGCGAAGGGGCGGGCTCGCATCGTGGGGCCTCGCGGGCTAGGCGCCAGCCTGCGGGCGCAAAAGAAAAAGGCCGGCGATGGCCGGCCTTCTTCGGGGTTGCCGCGATCAGGCCGCGACGGCCGGGCGCAGCGAGTAGGTCTTGAGCTGCTCGGCGAAGTCGCGCAGGGACTGGATGCCGCTGGCCTCGGCCTCGTGCACCCACTGCTTCATGGCTTCGAGCATGTCGTGGCCGTTGGCGCTGGTCTTGACCCAGATGTGCTGCAGGGCGAGACGGCGCTCGTAGATCACCTTCAGCGCCTGGCTCTGCTCCAGCATGGCGGCGATGCGCGCGTGGTGGCGCTCGTCCAGCAGGCTGGTCTCGCGGGACAGCAGGCGCTTGGCGCGACGGAACAGGTGGCGCACCGACTCGTCGGCCTTGGCCAGTTCCTGTTTCACCAGGGGCGCGATCACCAGCTTGCGGTACTGCGCCATGATCTGGAAACGGTTGTTGAGGATGGCCATGGCGGTGTCCATGTCCAGGCTGCCCTTGCCTTCCACGCGATGGGCGATGGGCGCGACGCGCTGCACCTTGGCCAGGCGCAGGAAGCTGAACAGCTTGATCCAGGCCCAGCCCAGGTCGAACTCCCACTTCTTCACCGACAGCTTGGCCGAGTTCGGGTAGGTGTGATGGTTGTTGTGCAGCTCCTCGCCGCCGATGAGGATGCCCCAGGGCACCAGGTTGGTGGCGGCGTCGCGGCATTCGAAGTTGCGGTAGCCGACGGCGTGGCCGAGGCCATTGATGACGCCGGCGGCCCAGACCGGTATCCACATCATCTGCACGGCCCAGATGGTGATGCCGCCGACGCCGAACAGGGCGAGGTCGATGGCCGCCATCAGGGTCACGCCACCGATGGGGTAGCGCGAATAGACGTTGCGCTCGAGCCAGTCATCCGGGCAGTTCTTGCCGTAGATGCGCAGGGTCTCCTCGTTCTCGGCTTCCTCGCGGTACAGTTCCGCGCCGCGCCGCAGCACGGTGCCCAGGCCCTTGATCACCGGGCTGTGCGGGTCGTCGACGGTTTCGCACTTGGCGTGGTGCTTGCGGTGGATCGCGGTCCATTCGCGGGTGTTCATCGCGGTGGTCAGCCACAGCCAGAAGCGGAAGAAATGCTTCAGCGCCGGGTGCAGTTCGAGGGAGCGATGGGCCGAATAGCGGTGCAGGTAGACCGTGACGCCGACGATGGTGATGTGCGTCATCACCAGGGTGACCGCCACCAGTTGCCACAGCGACAGGTCGAGAAAACCGTAGTACCACATGGAGTGCGTAGCCTCGGGGGGAAGGAAGACGAGGTTGTCGGACAAACACCGGCATTATCCCCATGAATTGTGAGAAAACCATCCCGTTCTTTAGATAAGAAAGAGATGAATCCCCATTCATCTATAATGCGAAACCGATCACATCCGGCACGGCACCCATCACCTATGAAACCCAAGCTCAGCGCCATGAAACTGGTGCTGCCCTACTTCCTCCTCGCCAGCGCCTGGATCCTCTTCAGCGACCACCTGCTCCAGGTGCTGAGCCCCGATGGCAGCCACCTGAACGCGCTGCAATCCGCCAAGGGCCTGCTCTTCGTGGTGATCACCAGCGGCCTGCTCTACCTGCTGGTGTGCCTGCACATGCGCCGCCTGCGCGCCTACCTGCAGGCACGCCGCGAACAGGAGAGCAGCCTGCGCCAGGCAGCCGCTGTGTTCGATGCCACCCAGGAGGGGGTGCTGGTCACCGACGCCGAGCAGCGCATCGTCCACGTCAACCGCGCCTTCGCCCGCATCACCGGCTTCGAAGAGCGCGAGGTGCTGGGCCAGACGCCGGTGCTGTTCAAGTCCGGGCGCCACGACGAGGCCTTCTACCAGTCGATGTGGAACGCGCTGAAGAACCGCCACGCCTGGAGCGGCGAGGTGTGGAACCGCCGCCGCAACGGCGAGGTGTACCCGCTGTGGCAGAACCTGCGCGCCATCCACGACGAGGACGGCGTGCTGACCCACTACGTGGCGGTGTTCTCCGATGTCAGCGCCATCAAGCGCTCGCAGAACGAGCTGGACTACCTGGCCCACCACGACCCGCTGACCAACCTGCCCAACCGCCTGCTGTTCACCGAGCGCGTCGAGCACGCCCTGGAACGCGCGCGCCGGGAGGGCCGCGAAGGCATCGTCATCCTGCTCGACCTCGATCACTTCAAGCACATCAACGAAAGCCTCGGCCACAACCACGGCGACCTGCTGCTCAAGGCGGTGGGCGAGCGCCTGGCCACCCTGATGGCCGGCGGCATGACCCTGGCGCGCCTGGGCGGCGACGAGTTCGGCCTGCTCTGCGAGGACTTCAGCCCGGAACAGGCCACCGACCTCGCCGGTCGCATCCAGCAATGCCTGGCCGCGCCCTTCCACCTGTCCACGCAGAACCTGTTCATCAGCGCCAGCCTGGGCATCAGCCCCTTCCCCGGCGCCGCGGAAAACGTCGAGCAGGTACTGCGCAACGCCGACTCGGCGCTGTTCAAGGCCAAGAGCGTGGGCCGCGAGACCTTCGCCTTCTACAGCCAGGAACTGACCGAGCAGGCGCGCCAGCGGGTCGAGCTGGTCACCGCGCTGCGCCAGGGCCTGGAGCAGGACGAACTGCGCCTGGTGTTCCAGCCCATCCACGACCTGGCCGATGGCCGCCTGATCGGCGTCGAGACCCTGGTGCGCTGGCAGCACCCGCAGCGTGGCCTGGTGCCACCGGCGGAGTTCCTGCCGGTGGCCGAGGAAAGCGGCCTGATCGGCGCCATCGACGCCTGGGTGCTGGAGCGCGCCTGCCGGCAGATGCGCGACTGGACCGAGCGCGGCCTGCAGCTGTCGTTCATCGCGGTGAACGTCTCCTGCCGCCTGTTCAGCCGTGGCGAGCTGGACACCCGTGTCGCCCGCGTACTCGCCGACACCGGCCTGGAACCGGGTCGCCTGGAGCTGGAGATCACCGAGAGCGCGGTGATGGAGGACCCGGACACCGCCCTGGAGCTGCTCGACCGCCTGTGCAAGCTCGGCGTGCGCCTGTCCATCGACGACTTCGGCACTGGCTACTCGTCCCTGCAGCGCCTCAAGCGGCTGCCGGTGCACAAGCTGAAGATCGACCAGAGCTTCGTGCACAACCTGCCCGACGACCGCGACGACGTCGCCATCGCCAAGGCCGTCACCGCCCTGGGCCACAGCCTTGGCCTGGAGGTGCTGGCCGAAGGCATCGAGCACCAGCGCCAGGCCGACTTCCTCCGGGGCCTGGGCTGCGACCATGGCCAGGGCTACCTGTTCAGCCGTCCACAATCGGCCCAGCAGCTGGAGCAAAGTTGGCAGCTGGCCCCTCCCACCCTTGGCAACCCGCACCAGATCAGCCTGCTCTGACCTCCCCGCGACGGGGCTCGCGCCTGAGCCCGCCGTCTCAAAGACCCGATGGTTATATAAAAATTCTTAAACAGTATTTTTAAGAATATTCATGCCCTGATTAAGATGCGCCCACGCCACGCGAAACCCCTGTTAACCGACGCGGGCATCCCATCCAAGGAGCATGACCATGAGCGCAACCCTTCGCAGCCTCGAAGGCCAGGACGAAGCCAGCATCCTGCGTGAAATCCAGAGCGCCCTGCACGGCCTGCGTTTCGGTGCCGTCGAAATCACCGTCCATAACGGCCAGGTGGTGCAGATCGAGCGCAAGGAAAAATTCCGCCTGCAACCGCCCGCCGGCAAGAACAGCTGACCCGAACACCCGACCGGGTCGCCGGAGGGGTCAACCCGAGACGCGAACCGAGTCGACTGCGACGGGCGCCGTGAACGCCCGTCGTACCTGAAAGACAAACCAGCCAACACCATAAGAACCCGGAATTCAGGAGCTCCATCCATGTCGATTCGCCGCTTCGCCCTGGCCACCCTGGCCGGTGCCCTGCTCACCACCCTGGTCGCCGGCCCCGTCGCCGCCGCCACCGAGCTGCTCAACGTCTCCTACGACCCGACCCGCGAGCTGTACCAGGAATACAACGCCGCCTTCATCAAGCACTGGAAGGCCCAGGGCGGCGAGGACCTCAAGGTCCAGCAGTCCCACGGCGGCTCCGGCAAGCAGGCGCGCGCCGTGATCGACGGCCTCAAGGCCGACGTGGTGACCCTGGCACTGGCCGGCGACATCGACGAGCTGCAGAAGCTCGGCAAGCTGATCCCCGAGAACTGGCAGGCGCGCCTGCCGGACAACAGCACCCCCTACACCTCGACCATCGTGTTCCTGGTGCGCAAGGGCAACCCCAAGGGCATCAAGGACTGGGGCGACCTGACCAAGGAAGGCGTGGAAGTCATCACCCCGAACCCGAAGACCTCCGGCGGCGCCCGCTGGAACTTCCTGGCCGCCTGGGCCTGGGCCAAGAAGCAGTACGGCAGCGATGCCAAGGCCCAGGAATACGTGCAGGCGCTGTACAAGCACGTGCCGGTTCTCGACACTGGCGCCCGCGGTTCGACCATCACCTTCGTCAACAACAACATTGGCGACGTGCTGCTGGCCTGGGAAAATGAGGCCTTCCTGGCGCTCAAGGAACAGGGTGGCGAGAACTTCGAGATCATCGCGCCGAGCCTGTCGATCCTCGCCGAGCCGCCGGTTTCCGTGGTCGACAAGAACGTCGACAAGAAGGGCACCCGCAAGGTCGCCGAAGCCTACCTGCAGTACCTGTACAGCGAGGAAGGCCAGCGCATCGCCGCGAAGAATTTCTACCGTCCCCGTGACGCGAAGGTCGCCGCCGAGTTCGCCAAGCAGTTCCCGAAACTGGACCTGGTGACCGTCGACAAGGACTTCAACGGCTGGAAGGAAGCGCAACCGAAGTTCTTCAACGACGGCGGCATCTTCGACCAGATCTACCAGGCGCAATAAGCCGAAGCTGCAAGCTGCAAGCTGCAAGCTGCAAGAAAATGGGTGGGGTGCAGGCCCCGCCCGGACAAGGGGAAGCGCGAGCTTCCCTTTGCCGTGCCCGGGCCGGTGATATTCCGGTGGCGGGCTTGAGCGTTCCAACGCAGAAAAAGGACAGATGATGTCTCGACGTATCTCCCCGGTCATACCCGGCTTCGGGCTGACTCTGGGGTACACCCTGGTGTATCTCAGCCTGTTGGTGCTGATTCCCCTGGGCGCCATGTTCCTCAAGACCTTCGACCTCACCTGGGTGCAGTTCTGGAACATCATCAGCGCACCCCGCGTACTCGCCGCCCTCAAGCTCAGCTTCGGCACCGCGCTCGCCGCCGCCGTGCTCAACGGCCTGATCGGCACCCTGCTGGCGTGGGTGCTGGTGCGCTACGACTTCCCCGGCCGCAAGATCATCGACGCGATGATCGACCTGCCCTTCGCCCTGCCCACCGCCGTGGCCGGCATCGCGCTCACCGCACTGTACGCGCCGGCCGGCCTGGTGGGCCAGTTCGCCACCGACCTGGGCTTCAAGATCGCCTACACCCCGTTGGGCATCACCCTGGCGCTGACCTTCGTCACCCTGCCCTTCGTGGTGCGCACGGTGCAGCCGGTGCTGGCCGACATCCCCCGCGAGGTGGAAGAGGCCGCCGCCTGCCTGGGCGCCAAACCGCTGCAGGTGTTCCGCCACATCCTCCTGCCGGCGCTGCTGCCCGCCTGGCTGACCGGCTTCGCCCTGGCCTTCGCCCGGGGCGTGGGCGAGTACGGCTCGGTGATCTTCATCGCCGGCAACATGCCGATGAAGACCGAGATCCTGCCGCTGCTGATCATGGTCAAGCTCGACCAGTACGACTACACCGGCGCCACCGCCATCGGCGTGCTGATGCTGGTGGTCTCCTTCATCCTGCTGCTGCTGATCAACCTGCTGCAGCGCCGCATCGAAACCCCCTGAGGAGGCCGTCGTCATGAGTAGTGCAACCCTGACTGCCGCCGCCTCCGCCAACGCTGCCCGCCGGGGCAACGTGTGGGGTCGTCGCGCGCTGATCGCCGGCGCCTGGCTGGTGTTCGGCATCTTCCTGCTGCTGCCGCTGTACATCGTGCTCAGCGAGGCATTGAAGCAGGGCTTCGGTACCTTCTTCGCCGCCATCTTCGAGCCCGACGCCCTCTCCGCGCTGAAGCTGACGGTGATCGCCGTCGCCATCTCGGTGCCGCTGAACCTGGTGTTCGGCGTGGCTGCCGCCTGGTGCGTGAGCAAGTTCGAGTTCCGTGGCAAGAGCATCCTGGTCACCCTGATCGACCTGCCCTTCTCCGTCTCCCCGGTGATCGCCGGCCTGATCTACGTGCTGCTGTTCGGCGCCCAGGGCTACTTCGGCGAGTGGCTGAGCGAGCATGACATCCAGATCGTCTTCGCCCTGCCCGGCATCGTCCTGGCCACCGTCTTCGTCACCGTGCCCTTCGTCGCCCGCGAGCTGATCCCGCTGATGCAGGAACAGGGCACCCAGGAAGAAGAGGCCGCCCGCCTGCTCGGTGCCAACGGCTGGCAGATGTTCTGGCACGTGACCCTGCCCAACATCAAATGGGGCCTGATCTACGGCGTGGTGCTGTGCACCGCCCGCGCCATGGGCGAGTTCGGCGCGGTGTCGGTGGTCTCCGGCCACATCCGCGGCGTCACCAACACCCTGCCGCTGCACGTCGAGATCCTCTACAACGAGTACAACCACGTCGCCGCCTTCAGCGTCGCCAGCCTGTTGCTGATCCTCGCGCTGGTCATCCTGCTGCTCAAGCAGTGGAGCGAGGCCCGCCTGTCCCGTCTTAAATCCAGCGCTGATGAGGAGTGAGTCATGAGCATCGAAATCCGTAACGTCAGCAAGAACTTCAACGCCTTCAAGGCGCTCAACGGCATCAACCTGGATATCCACAGCGGCGAGCTGGTGGCCCTGCTCGGCCCGTCCGGCTGCGGCAAGACCACCCTGCTGCGCATCATCGCCGGCCTGGAGACCCCGGACGCCGGCAACATCGTGTTCCACGGCGAGGACGTATCCCAGCACGACGTGCGCGATCGCAACGTCGGCTTCGTGTTCCAGCACTACGCCCTGTTCCGCCACATGAGCGTGTTCGACAACGTCGCCTTCGGCCTGCGCATGAAACCCAAGGGCGAACGCCCGAGCGAGCCGGAGATCGCCGAGAAGGTCCACGAGCTGCTCAACATGGTGCAGCTGGACTGGCTCTCCGACCGCTACCCGGAGCAGCTCTCCGGCGGCCAGCGCCAGCGCATCGCCCTGGCCCGCGCCCTGGCGGTGAAGCCGAAGATCCTGCTGCTGGACGAGCCCTTCGGCGCCCTCGACGCCAAGGTGCGCAAGGAGCTGCGCCGCTGGCTGGCGCGCCTGCACGAGGAGATCAACCTGACCTCCGTGTTCGTCACCCACGACCAGGAGGAAGCCATGGAAGTGGCCGACCGCATCGTGGTGATGAACAAGGGCGTGATCGAGCAGATCGGCTCCCCGGGCGAGGTCTACGAGAAGCCGGCGAGCCCCTTCGTCTACCACTTCCTCGGCGACTCCAACCGCCTGCAGCTGGGCGACGACCGCCACGTGCTGTTCCGCCCCCACGAAGTCTCGCTGTCCAAGGAGGCCGAGGACGAGCACCAGGCCGCCGAAGTCCGCGACATCCGCCCCCTCGGCGCCATCACCCGGGTGACCCTGAAGGTGGACGGCCAGGACGAGCTGATCGAAGCCGAAGTGGTCAAGGACCACGACAGCCTGGTCGGCCTCGCCCGTGGCGAGACCCTGTACTTCAAGCCCAAGGCCTGGCAGCCCGTCGCCCACGGCTGATCGGCGCGACGCAACGAACAAGCCCCTCATCCGAGGGGCTTTTTCATGGGCGCGAATTCATTCGCGAAGAGGCCCGGTCGGGTGCAACCCGACACATCCGTGCGCCGACCCACGCGGGTTTCACCCGCCCTACGGATCGACAGGACAAGGCGTAGGCTGGACCACGCTTCACCGGTCCACCAGGCGGGGCTCCGCCGGTGGACGTGAAGAGCGACGTCCACCCTTCGCAGCGATCCGGTCCTTTCGATGCCCGGGTTATCCACAGGCCGCTTCGGCCGAGCGCTTGAGCCCGAAGAACTGCAGCTCGGCGAACAGCACCACCGCCAGCGCCTGGGCGATCACGAAGGCCTGGCCCGGCAGGGTCGGTTGCACCCAGCCGCTGGCCAGCAGCAGCACGCTGTCCACCACCCACACGGCGTTGACCGCGATCACCGCCCACACCGCGCGGCGGTCGAGGGTGTCGCGGCGGGCGAGCCACAGCAGCACGGCGCACCAGGGCAGCATCGACAGGCCGGCGCCGGTGAGCAGCGTGGCAGGCAGGGCCAGCAGGGCGGAAAGCGGACCGGCGCCCAGGGTCATCAGCAGGCCGGCGCCGCCGCTGACCAGGGCATCGAGTTGCAGGGCGCGGCGCAGCAGGGGGGAGGGTTGCACGGTGGTCATGGCGAATCTCCTGGGTATGAGCGGCCCGGCGGTTGCCGGTGCCTGGTCGCCAGGATTCATCGAGCGGAGAATCGCGTCGATTACCTGCCAGGTAATGGCCGTGCCTCACCGGCTCGACTATCGTCGCTGCCATGAACGCACCCACCCACCCCGTCGGCGCCCTGTTGCGCCAGTGGCGCCAGCGCCGCCGCCTCAGCCAGCTCGACCTCGCCTGCGACGCGGAGATCTCCACCCGCCACCTGAGCTTCGTCGAGACCGGGCGCGCCCAACCCAGTCGCGAGATGCTCCTGCACCTGGCCGAGCAGCTGGACATTCCCCTGCGCGAACGCAACCGCCTGCTGGCCGCCGCCGGCTACGCGCCGCTGTTCCCCCAGCGCACCCTGGACGACCCGGCCCTGGCCGGCGCTCGCCAGGCCATCGAACAGCTGCTCAAGGCCCACGAGCCGAACCCGGCGCTGGCCATCGACCGCCAGTGGAACCTGCTGGCGGCCAACGACGCGGTGATGGCGCTGATCGCCGGCGTCGCCCCTGCACTGCTCGGCCCGCCGCTCAACGTGCTGCGCCTGACCCTGCATCCGCAGGGCCTGGCGCCGCGCATCGCCAACCTCGGCCAGTGGCGCGCCCACCTGCTGGAGCGCCTTCGGCACGACATCGAGGTGAGCGGCGACGGGGAGTTGCAGGCCCTGTACGACGAACTCGCCGCCTACCCGGCCCCGCCCGCGCCCGATGCCCTGGTCGCCGATGGCGTGCTGGTGCCGCTGCAACTGGACACGCCGCTGGGGGTGATCAGCTTCATCAGCACCATCACGGTGTTCGGCACTCCGGTGGACGTGACCCTGTCCGAGCTGGCCCTGGAGACCCTGTTCCCCGCCGACCCGGAGAGCGCCGAACGGCTGAGGCAGATCCTCCGGATGGGATGATTTATCGCCCGGCCGTCATAAATCACTCTTTCGGGTAATACCCTCCAGGGCCCGGCGCAGTAGGCTGGGCGCGCACCGACTGGTGCCCACACAACCCATCGCTTTGTCTGCTCACAACAACAACAAAAGGAGCACGCCGGGATGCTTTCAGACGCTCTATCACGCGCTTTCATCGGATTGCTGCTGAGCCTCGCCGGGGCCGGGATGGCCCTCGCCGCCGAACTCGCGCCCATCGACCAGGTGCAGGTCCACGCCTGCCGCGCCACCAGCAGCCTGCTGCTGTTCCGCGGTGAAGGTTTCCAGGAAACCCATAAGACCCGCTTCGATGCCGACATCAAGGCGCTGGATGCCGCATTCCAGAGCGTGCCGCAGCCCAGCGACGGGCTCCGGCAGAAGTACCGCGCGCTTGTTACCCAGCTGCAGCAAGGTGTTTCCTACGGCCACAACGAAGAGGACGTGCCCTGGCGCTTCCCCCAGGAACTGGCCAAGTCCCTGCGCGACTTCCTCATCGCCGCCCGTGCCACCCCCGGCAACACCGCCGACGGCGAGCTGCCGGCCAAGGTGGAATACCTCGCCGTGCAGTACCTCAGCCGCGCCTACATCGGCACCTTCGAGATCGCCCGGGAAAGCAACGACACCTACATCGGCCAGGACGAACGCACCTTGCTGCCGGCCATCGACGCCCAGCTGCAGCCGATGGACAAGAGCGACCCGGCGGTGGGCAAGCTGAAGACCCGCTGGAGCTTCCTCAAGACCGCCCTCAGCGACATGAACAGCCAGAGCAACACCCTGGTCAGCGCCTCCGGCCGGC
Source organism: Pseudomonas sp. 57B-090624 (assembly GCF_003234055.1). Taxonomy (NCBI): domain Bacteria; kingdom Pseudomonadati; phylum Pseudomonadota; class Gammaproteobacteria; order Pseudomonadales; family Pseudomonadaceae; genus Pseudomonas; species Pseudomonas sp. 57B-090624. The sequence goes on along the minus strand of NZ_QKRU01000076.1, from coordinate 13,061 downwards.
CCTACGCACCAATGATGGTCGACCGCCACGCACGCTCGATGAGTGCGCAGCTGCTGGCCACGGGCGGCTGAGGCAGAAGGGGCAGCGCGGGTTATCCACAGGGCGCCAGGCTCAAAACCGCAGCGGTGGACCGGTGAAGCGCGGTCCACCCTACAGCGCCTGGCGCATCGTGCCGGCCCGCGCTCCCCCGCTGGGTAGGGTGGATAGCGCTCTTCTATCCACCAGGCGGACTCGCCCCATACACCGAAGCCTCACCCCTATCCCGTAGGAGCGAATTCATTCGCGATGGGGTTTCCAGCCACTCGGAGCCGAGCGCCGGCGATGAGCATTTCGCGGCTGAAGCCGCTCCCACAGATGCCCGGCCCAACACCGTAGCGGTGGACCGGTGAAGCGGGTCCACCCTACAGCGCCTGGCGCATCGTGCCGGCCCGCGCTCCCCGGCTGGGTAGGGTGGATAACGCTCTTTTATCCACCAGGCGGACTCGCCCCAACCACCAACGCTTCGCCCCTCGCTGTAGGAGCGAATTCATTCGTGATGGAAGCTCCAGGCAAGCCTTTCGCGGCTGAAGCCGCTCCCACTGGGGGAAGCGATCCAACCGCGCATCGCCTCAGGCGGTGGCTTTCTTCTCGCGGATGCAGGTCGGGCCGGCGCGGTGTTCGATGGCCTGCTCCAGCTCCTTGCGCATGCCGAGCATGAAGCCCAGCTCGGCGACCACGAACAGCGGGCCGACCACCAGGCCCATCAGGTCGTCGACGAAGGCGGGCTTGCGGCCTTCGTAGTAGTGGCCGACGAACTGGATCACCCAGCCCACCACGAACAGGCCGAGGCCGGCGCTGAGCCACAGGGCGGTGGATTGCACGGCCAGCGTGGTGCCGACCCAGAGGCTGAGCCAGAGCAGCGCGGTCATCACCAGGCCGAAGCGCAGGTCGAGGCGGAAGTAGAAGACGGCGGAGGCCAGCGCCACCAGGGCGGCCGGAGATATCCACAGGCCGGCGGCGACCAGGCCGGGGCGCGACAGCAGCACCGCCACGGCGACCACGATCAGCGGGATGCCGATGAAGTGGCTGAAGATATTGCGCCGGTCACGGTGGTATTCGGCGTACTGGGAAAGATGATCGACGAGGGTTTTCATTGTTATGTCCTCAGGTTGCAGGCAGTTGCGCCGATAATGGCGCCTGTCCTGACCTATCCTCTGTCAGCTAGCCGACAAAGCCCATCGCCCGATGCCCGAACTTTCCGACTGCCGTTCCCAACTGCTCACCGGCCACTGGTTCGCCGGCCTGCCCGCGTCCCTGCAGGAGGCCCTGGTGGACCAGGCGCGCCCGCTGAGCCTGGCCCCCGGCGAATGCCTGTTCCGCCGGGGCGACCCGCCCTGCGGGCTGTATGCCGTGCTCGAGGGCGCGGTGCGCATCGGCGTGAGTGCGGAAAACGGCAAGGAGGCGCTGCTGATCCTGGAGGAGCCGCCGCACTGGTTCGGCGAGATCTGCCTGTTCGATGGCCAGCCGCGCACCCATGACGCCTTCGCCGAGGGGCCGACGCAGTTGCTCAACGTGCCCCAGGCCGCGCTGCAGAAGATGCTGGAGGCGGAGCCGGCCTGGTGGCGCGAGCTCGCCCTGCTGATGAGCCAGAAGCTGCGCCTGGCCTTCATCGCGCTGGAGGAGATGAGCCTCTTGCCGGCGCCGCAACGCCTGGCGCGGCGGTTGCTGATGATCGCCGAGGGCTATGGCGAGACGAGCGGCCAGCGCCGGGTCATCCACCTGGCCCAGGAGCAGTTGGCGTTGATGCTGGCGGTGTCGCGGCAGACCACCAACCAGATCCTCAAGGAGCTGGAGGCCCAGGGCGTGGTGCACCTGAACTATGGCGAGATCGAGATCCTCGACCTCGCCGGCCTGCGCAAGGCGGCGCGGCTGTAGCGGCTCAGGCCGGCCCGCGCAGGGCCTCGGCGAGCTGACGGCCCAGCGCCGCCGCTTCTTCCAGCTGGGCCTCGAGGTGCGCCATCTCCTGGCGCCCGGCCTGCTGGTTCTCGTGCTGCAGCGCCCAGTGATCCGGCAAGGGCGCCAGCGCCTCGCGCAACTGCACGCCCTGCCCGTCCAGGCCGGCCATCCGATCGCCCAGGGGCTCCAGCGCGGCCACGCCAGCGGCCAGCCCGGCGTCCTGCCCGGCCAGGTGGGCGACGGCGGCGGCGGTCTGCTGCTGGATGTCTTCGGCCATGCGCCCGACTTCCTCGGTGGCACCGGCGGTACGCGCGGCGAGGTTGCGCACCTCGTCCGCCACCACGGCGAAGCCACGCCCGGCATCACCGGCGCGGGCCGCCTCGATGGCGGCGTTGAGGGCCAGCAGGTTGGTCTGGCTGGCGATGGACTGGATGCTCTGGGCGACCTTCTGGATCTCGCCGCTGCGCTCGGCCAGGGCCTGCACGCGCTCGCGGCCGGTGCCGCTCTCGGCGAGCAGCGCGGCGAAGGCCTGGCGCGCCTTGTCCAGGTCGGCGCGGCCTTCGGCACCGGCCTGCTGCAACTGTGCGGCGAGCTGTTCGAGGCGATCGAGATCCGGCGGGGCGACGCCGGCGTCATGGCGCTGCAGCCAGCTGGCGCCCTCCTCCAGGCGCTGGCGCAACAGGCTGTCGAGCTGGCTGGCGACGGCTTCCAGGCGCAGGCGTTCGGCGGCGTGGCGGTCGGCCTGCACCGCCAGTTCCGCCAGGCGCGGGGCCTGGTCCTCCAGCGGCTCGTCACGCGGTTCCTCCGGCACTTTCCAGGGCCCCAGCCAGGGCCACAGCGCCAGCAACAGGTAGGCCGGGATGCTCCAGGCGGGCGGCACCTGCCAGCGCGTGTAGACCAGCATCAGCAGGGCCAGGCCCAGGGTGTGGAGCGCGACGGCATAGGGATGGCGAGCGTAGGCAGGACGCATGGGCTTCTCGGGTGATTCTTGTAGTGGAGGGATTCTGGCCGTTCGGCTGGCGACTGGCCAGTTCTGCCACGCAGGCGAAAGGCCCCTGGAGCACAGATGCCTTCCGTGAAGGTTCAACGCCCCAGGCTTTCGCGGTACTGGCTCGGCGCCTGGCCCGTCCAGCGCTTGAAGGCGCGGCTGAAGCTGCTGGTGTCGGCGAACCCGAGCAGGTAGGCGATCTCGCTGATGGAGCAGCGCGGGTCGCGCATGTGCACCAGGGCCAGGGCCTGGCGGGTGTCGCCGAGCAGTTGCTCGTAGCTGCTGCCCTCTTCCGCCAGGTGGCGCTGCAGGCTGCGCAGGCTCAGGTGCAGGGACTGGGCGATGCGCTCGGCCGAGGGTTCGCCATTGGGCAGTTGGGCCTCCAGGCAGGCGCGCACCTTGCGCGCCCAGGTGGGCACCTGCAGCTGTTCCAGGGTGCGCTTGAGCACCGTCTCGTTGTGCTCGGCCAGCTCGGCGTTGGCGTCTTCCAGGGGCCGTTCGAAGTCTTCGCAAGCGAATTCGATCAGGTCTTCCGGGGCGCCGAAATGCAGCGGGCAGCGGAACACCTGGTGCCAGGGCGCAGGGTCGGCCGGGGCCGGGCGACGCAGGTGCACGGCCAGCGGCGCATAGTCGCGGCCCAGGCGGTTGCGGCAGGTGCGCACGTAGATGGCGGCGAAGGCGTCCACCGCCTCGGGGGCCGGTGCGGGGCCCTCCCCGGGCACGCGCAGGCGGAACTCATAGCGCTCGCCATGCAGGGTCAGTTGCAGGGCCAGGGCATCGCTGACCACCTGGTGGTAGCGCTCGATGCGCTCGAAGACCTCGCGCAGGCTGGCACTGGCGATCAGGGCATAGCCCAGGGCGTGGAAGGTGGTGGGGCTGACGTAGCCGGAAATCTTCAGGCCCAGTGCCGGGTCGCCGCTGGCCTCGACCGCCAGCTGCCACAGGCGCGTGGTGGCGGAGAGCGGGTAGCGGGCGTTGGGGTCGTCCATCAGCGCCGGGTCGAGGCCGGCCTGGCGGCACAGGCCGTCGCTGTCGAGGCCGAGGGCGTCCAGCTGCTTGCGCAGGGCTCGGGTCCAGCTGGCGAGGGTGGAGGGCTCGTCGCTCATGCAGGTTGGCGTATCCGGTCAACAGGTTGGCGTTCAGGGTCAGGCGTGGCGGGCACCGCCTCGGCAGAGTGGGCTCACGACGAGCAAGAGGATGTAAGCATGTCCCCGACCACCGCAAGCCCCGCAAAGCTGAATGATCAACAGCGATCAGCCCATATTCGTGAAGTGGTGATGGCCCACGGCGCAGAGCTGCGCCAGCGCTACCCGGTCCTCAACCGCCAGGACCTGATCGGCGCCGGCATCCTCGCCTTCGCCCTCGCCGGCATGGTCGGCTCGGCGGTGCTCTACCTGAGCGGCGCGATCGCCTGGTGGGCCTGCCTGCTGGTCAACGCCTTCCTCGCCTCGCTGACCCACGAGCTGGAGCACGACCTCATCCACAGCATGTACTTCCGCAAGCAGAAGGTGGCGCACAACCTGATGATGGCGCTGGTATGGCTGGCACGGCCGAGCACCATCAACCCGTGGGTGCGCCGCCACCTGCACCTGAACCACCACAAGGTCTCCGGCACCGAGGCCGACATGGAGGAGCGCGCCATCACCAACGGCGAGCCCTGGGGCCTCGCCCGGCTGCTGATGGTGGGCGACAACGTGATGTCCTCGCTGATCCGCATGCTCCGGGCCAGGAGCTGGGCGCACAGGAAGTCCATCCTGGTACGCACGCTGAAGGTCTACGCACCGCTGGCGCTGATGAACTGGGGCACCTGGTACGTCTTCCTCGGCTTCCATGCCATCAACGGCGTGAGTGCGCTGCTGGGCGCGCCGGTGGCCTGGTCGGACACCACCCTGGCGGTGATGCAGGGCGTGGATATCGGGGTGGTGGTGCTGGTGGGCCCCAACGTGCTGCGCACCTTCTGCCTGCACTTCGTCAGCTCCAACATGCACTACTACGGCGACGTGGAGCCGGGCAACGTGATCCAGCAGACCCAGGTGCTCAACCCCTGGTGGCTGTGGCCGCTGCAGGCGTTCTGCTTCAACTTCGGCAGCACCCACGCGATCCACCACTTCGTGGTCAAGGAGCCCTTCTACATCCGCCAGATGACCGCCCCGGTGGCACACAAGGTGATGCGCGAGATGGGCGTGCGCTTCAACGACATCGGCACCTTCGCCCGCGCCAACCGCTGGCAGGCACCGCAGCAGCCGGTGGCCGAGCGCGCACAGACCGCCTGACGCCTGCCCCGTAACCCCAAACCTAAGATGGGCCGCCTGGCGGCCCTTCTGCGCCTACTATCGCCGCCATTCCGCCCACGACAGCGCCCCGGCCACCACGGCCCGGCGGGCGTCGCGCCGCGGACAATCCGCTCAACCGTGAAGAACAAGAGGTACCGGCATGAAAACCTGGATCTGTGTGGTCTGTGGCCTGATCTACGACGAAGCCAAGGGCTGGCCCGACGAGGGCATCGCCGCCGGCACCCCCTGGGCGGACGTGCCCGAGGACTGGATCTGCCCCGACTGCGGCGTGGGCAAGATGGATTTCGAGATGCAGGAAATCTGAGGCACGGCCCCCCGGGCCCGACCGGGAAGTCCCGAGCGCAGGGAATTCCCAGGTTACGGGTACCCGGCTCACACACCGCGTGGGGCGCCTGCCCCGCGCATCATCAGAGCGGCTGTGGATAACCCTGGCCGCGCCGCTCCAGAGCCTGCATCAGCAATTGGCGGCCAGCGCCGAGAACCTCTTCCTGCAAGGGCTCGCTGGCCAGCATGCGCGCGATCACCAGGGCACCGACGCACTGGGAGATCACCGCCCAGGCCAGCTCGCCGTCTTCGAGGATTTCCGCCCAGGCCTGCTGCAGTTGCAGCATCCAGTGCTCGGCGGTCTCGCGCACCGGCAGGCCGGCACGGGCGATCTCGGCGCCCAGGGCGGGAATCGCGCAGCCGCCTTCGGCATTCCGTACATGGGCCATGCTCAGGTAGTGCTCGAGGCAACGCTGCAGCCGCGCCTGGTCGAAGCCTTCACCCTGGGCGACCTGGCCGATCAGGCTGCGCGACAGCTCGCGCTCGACGATGGCGGTGAACAGGTCGTCCTTCGACGGGAAGTGGCTGTAGAAGGCGCCGCCGGTGAGGCCGATGGCTTTCATCAGGGCGTCCACGCCGGTGCTGGAGAAGCCGCCGGCCTTGGCGATGGCACCGCTGCTTTCCAACAGTTTCTGCCGGGTTTCTTCCTTGTGGGTGGGGGAATAGCGCATGTCGACCTCCATAAAACGCACTGCTTGACGCGGGTTGGACTGTAGCATAACGTCCGTTCAGCTAACGACCGTTTAGTTAAAGGTGACTGCCATGAATACCGAATCGAACAACAACAAGGTGGTGCTCGTGATAGGCGCCGGTGATGCCACCGGCGGTGCCATCGCCCGGCGCTTCGCCCGCGAGGGCTACATCGCCTGCGTGACCCGGCGCAGCGCGGACAAGCTGCAGCCGCTGGTGGACAGTATCCGCGCCGAAGGCGGCCAGGCCCACGGTTTTGCCTCCGACGCGCGCAAGGAAGAAGAGGTGGCCGCGCTGGTGGAACAGATCGAGCGCGATATCGGCCCGATCGAGGCCTTCGTCTTCAACATCGGCGCCAACGTGCCCTGCAGCATCCTCGACGAGACCGCGCGCAAGTACTTCAAGATCTGGGAAATGGCCTGCTTCTCCGGCTTCCTCACCGGCCAGGCCGTGGCCCGGCGCATGGTCACCCGCGGGCGCGGCACCCTCCTCTTCACCGGGGCCACGGCGGGCCTGCGCGGCGCCGCCAACTTCGCCGCCTTCGCCGGCGCCAAGCATGGCATCCGCGCCCTGGCGCAGAGCATGGCGCGCGAGCTGGGGCCACGGAACATCCACGTCGCCCACGTGGTGGTGGACGGCGCCATCGACACCGACTTCATCCGCGACAGCTTCCCGGACATCTACGCCCGCAAGGAGCAGGACGGCATCCTCGACCCCGAGCACATCGCCGAGAACTACTGGTTCCTGCATAGCCAGCCGCGAGATGCCTGGACGTTTGAGCTGGATCTACGCCCCTGGATGGAACGCTGGTAGGTGTGCAGCCGACCGGCTGCGCGGCGCCCAGGCGTTGTTGGCGATCCCGTGCGAAATGCTCATTGGCAGAAGCCAACTCCGCTTTCACCCGGGCTCGCCGCCTAGCCTGAACGTCGCTCGCGCGGTCTCACGAATTCGCTGACAAGAACGAGAAAAACCATGACCAAGAGCGTCGAATTCTTTTTCGATCTGGGCAGCCCGGCCAGTTACCTGGCCTGGACCCAGCTACCTGCCCTGTGTGCCCGCAAGGGCGCGGCCCTGGTGTACCGGCCGATGCTGCTGGGCGGGGTGTTCCAGGCCACGGGCAATGCCTCGCCCAATGCGGTGCCGGTGAAGGGCCGCTATTCGATGATCGACCTGGACCGCTACGCGAAGCGCTATGGCGTACCGCTGGTGTTCAACCCGCACTTTCCCATCAACACCCTGACGCTGATGCGCGGCGCCATCGGCATCCAGCTGCACCAGCCGGAGCGCTTCGAGGCCTACCTGGAGGCGATGTTCAGGGCGATGTGGCAGGAGCGCCGCAACCTGGGCGACCCGGCGGTCCTCGGCGCGACCCTGGTCGAGGCCGGTTTCGACCCGCAGGCGCTGCTGGCGCGGGTGGGCGACCCGGCGGTGAAGGACGCCCTGAAGGCCGCCACCGAGGAGGCGGTGAAGCGCGGGGTGTTCGGGGCGCCGACCTGCTTCGTCGGCAACGACATGTTCTTCGGCCAGGACCGCCTCGACTTCATCGAGGAGGCCCTGGGCTGAGCCCTCAGGCCTGCAGCAGGCGCGCGGGCAAGCGCCGCAGCAGGTCGGGGTCGAGGCGCAGCAGGCGCGCGGCGCGCTCTTCCAGCAGCGCACCCGCGTCCTGCCCCACGGGCAGGCGCAGCAGCCCGGCGCAGAGGTTCATCACCAGCGCCTCGCGGGAGAAGACCCCGCCACCCAGGCCATAGAAGGCGGCCACCAGCTCGCGCAGGCCGAAAGGCAGGCGCCAGCGGATGCGCAGCGCGGAGCCGAAGCTGGCGGCACGCTTGTGCAGGGTCTCCAGCAGCTCTTCATCACCGAGTTCGCCACCGGCGTCCTGCCAGTCCTGCAGGCTGCGTAGCAGGGCCAGTTCGCCCATGTTGTGCAGCAGGCCGGCGGTGTAGCAGAGCTCGGCATCCAGATCGAGCTCGCTGGCCATCCAGTAGCCCAGCTCGGCGCTGCGCTGGGATGACTTCCAGGCGATCTCGGCCAGCTCGGCCAGGCGCGGGTCATGCAGGTGGGCGTTGCGCTCCAGGGCCATGCCGAGCACCAGGTTGAGCACACGGGTGACACCCAGGCGGTGCAGCGCCTGGCCGAGGGTCTGGCAGGGCACGCCCAGGTGGTGGGCCGCGCTGTTGGCGGCGGCGATGAGCTTGGCGGTGATCTGCGGATCGCGGGAGAAGACGTCGTCGAGGTCACGCAGGTCGATATCGCTGGCCTGCAGGCACTGGCTGACGGCGTCGCGCACATCGCTGAGCAGCGGCGCGCCCTGCCCTTCCTCGCGCACGCTGTCGAGGTATTCCCTGAGGGTGCCGACCAGCAGCGGGGCCACGGCGCTGCGGCCCTTGTCGGCCCCTGGCAGCAAGCTGCCCAGGCGCTGGCGCAGGCCTTCGGCATTGAAGGGCTTGCCCAGGTAGGCGCTGGGCGCCAGGGGCAGCGCGGCGCGCACGCTGCTGGCGTCGACCTTCTCGCTGATGAGGATGAAAGGCAGCACCGGGGTACGCGGGTGGCGCCGCAGCTGGCGCAGCAGCTCGAGGCCGCCGCCGCCCTGCAGCTCGCCATCGGCGATCACCAGGTCGGGCAGGCGTCGCTTGCAGCGGGCCAGGGCCGCCTGGGTGTCGGTGACACGCACCAGGCTGGCATCGCCACGCACGTCCAGCACCAGTTGCGCGAGCAGGTCCGCCGTCCAGGGGTCGGCCTCGGCAATCAGGATTTCCGGGACCTTGGCGTGGGCAGGCATGTGAACCTCGAAGGGCAGCGCGATCCAGGGGCGTGGCCTGGAAGCCGGGAATGCGATGGAGTTGGCAAAAAAGCGAGCGCGCAGTCTAAACGGCGCCTCACGGGCTGGATAGTGGCCTTTTGAGGGTATTGAACACCGCGAGGTGTAGGCCTTGATCCAGGGCAAAAAAAGACCCGCCGAAGCGGGTCTCAAGTACGCCTGGCTGGTGAGCCTCAGGCGAGTTCGTCGAAGCACTCGGCGACAATGGCCAGGCCTTTGTCGAGCTGCGCATCGGGAATGGTGACCGGCATCAGGAAGCGGATGACGTTGTAGTAGGTGCCACAGGACAGCAGGATCAGGCCCTTGTCGCGCGCCTTGGCGACGATCTTGCCGACCAGCTCGGCGGCCGGCTTGCTCTCGTCGCCGCCTTCGAACAGTTCGATGGCGACCATGGAGCCGAGGCCGCGGACGTCGCCGATGACCTTGTGCTTGGCCTGGATTTCACGCAGGCCGGCCTTGAGGCGTTCGCCCACGGCCTGGCTGCGCTCCAGCAGTTTCTCTTCGTCGAACACCTTGAGCACGGCCAGGGCCGCGGCGCAGGCGATCGGGCTGCCGGCGTAGGTGCCGCCCAGGCCGCCGGGAGCGATGGCGTCCATGATCTCGGCCTTGCCGCACACGCCGGAGATGGGGAAGCCGCCGCCGACGGATTTGGCGAAGGTGGTCAGGTCCGGGATCACGCCCAGTTGCTCGGTGGCGAAGAAGGTGCCGGTACGGCCCGCACCGGTCTGCACTTCGTCGGCGATCAGCAGGATGCCGTGCTGGTCGCACAGGGCGCGCAGGCGCTGCATGAAGGGCTTGGAGTTGACGTAGAAGCCGCCTTCGCCCTGCACCGGCTCGATGATGATCGCGGCGATGTCCTGGGGCTGGGCGTCGTTCTTGAAGATGCGCTCGATGCTGGCGATGGAGTCGTCTTCGCTCACGCCGTGCAGCTCGCAGGGCGCCAGGGCGCGGAACACGCCACCGGGCATCAGGCCCATGCCGGCGGAGTACGGGACCACCTTGCCGGTCAGCGACAGGGTCATCATGGTGCGGCCGTGGTAGGCGCCGGTGAAGGCGATCACGCCGGCGCGGCCGGTGGCGGCACGGGCGATCTTCACGGCGTTCTCGACGGCTTCGGAGCCGGAGGTGACCAGCAGGGTCTTCTTGGCGAAGTCACCCGGTACGCGCTTGGCGATCTCTTCGCAGAGCTCGATGTAGGGCTCGTAGGCCAGCACCTGGAAGCAGGTGTGGGACAGCTTGGTCAGCTGCTCCTGGACGGCGGCGACCACTTTCGGGTGCAGGTGGCCGGTGTTCAGCACGGCGATGCCGCCGGCGAAGTCGATGTACTCGCGGCCTTCCACGTCCCAGACGGTGGCGTTCTCGGCGCGCTCGGCGACGACCGGGTGGATCTGGCCCACGCCACGGGGGACGGCGGCGGCACGGCGTTGCAGCAGGGATTCGTTGGTCTTGCTCATGGGTTCCTCACGGCCGCTCATCGGGCGGCGCAGCTTCAAGGATGAATGCCCCCGGCAGGTTGCAGCGCAGCATTCGATGATCGACTGCGCGGGCCTGCCGGAGGCTCGATATAGTTCATGGGTACCGCTGGGGCGCCGCGCGCTCTTTCGCGCCTTGCCCCGTCTTTACATCGGATTCAGATACCGCCGAGGCAGAGGTACTTGATCTCCAGGTAGTCCTCGATGCCGTACTTGGAGCCTTCGCGACCCAGGCCCGAGGCCTTGATGCCGCCGAAGGGCGCCACTTCGTTGGAGATCAGGCCGGTGTTGATGCCCACCATGCCGTATTCCAGGGCCTCGGCCACGCGGAACACGCGGCCCAGGTCACGGGCGTAGAAGTAGGAAGCCAGGCCGAACTCGGTGTCGTTGGACATGGCGATGACTTCGGCCTCGTCCTTGAAGCGGAACAGCGGGGCCAGCGGGCCGAAGGTCTCTTCCTTGGCCACGGCGGCGGTTTTCGGTACGTCGACCAGGATGGTCGGCTCGAAGAAGGTGCCGCCCAGGGCGTGGGGCTTGCCGCCGGATACGACCTTGGCACCTTTGCTGACCGCGTCCTGGATGTGTTCCTGGACCTTGGCCACGGCCTTCTCGTCGATCAGCGGGCCGGTGGTGATGCCCTCTTCCAGGCCGTTGCCGATCTTCAGCTTGGCCACGGCGACCTTCAGCTTCTCGACGAAGGCGTCGTACACGCCGTCCTGCACGTACAGCCGGTTGGCGCAGACGCAGGTCTGGCCGTTGTTGCGGTACTTGGAGATCAGTGCGCCGTCGACGGCGGCGTCGAGGTCGGCGTCATCGAAGACGATGAAGGGCGCGTTGCCGCCCAGCTCCAGGGACACCTTCTTGATGTCCTGGGCGCATTCGGCCATCAGCTGGCGGCCGATCTCGGTGGAGCCGGTGAAGGACAGCTTGCGCACGATGGGGTTGCTGGTCAGCTCGCCACCCACTTCGCCGGCGCTGCCGGTGACCACGCTGAACACGCCTTTGGGGATGCCGGCGCGCTCGGCCAGCTCGGCCAGGGCCAGGGCGGAGTACGGGGTCTGCGAGGCGGGCTTGAGCACCATGGTGCAGCCGGCGGCCAGGGCCGGGCCGGCCTTGCGGGTGATCATCGCGGCGGGGAAGTTCCACGGGGTGATGGCCGCGGTGACGCCGATGGGCTGCTTGATGACGATCAGGCGCTTGTCCGGCTGGTGGCCGGGAATCACGTCGCCGTAGATGCGCTTGGCTTCTTCGGCGAACCATTCGATGAAGGAGGCGGCGTAGGCGATCTCACCCTTGGCTTCGGCCAGCGGCTTGCCCTGCTCGAGGGTCATCAGGCGACCGAGGTCGTCCTGGTTCTCGATCATCAGCTCGTACCAGCGGCGCAGCTTGTTGGCGCGCTCCTTGGCGGTCAGCGCGCGCCAGGCCGGCAGGGCCTTGTCGGCCGCTTCGATGGCACGACGGGTCTCGGCGGTGCCCATCTTCGGCACGGTGCCGAGGATCTCGCCCGTTGCCGGGTTGTTGACCTTGATGGTCTGGCCGCTGTCGGCGTCCAGCCAGGCGCCATCGATATAGGCTTTCTGGCGGAACAGGGTGGCATCTTTCAATTGCATCGCTGTCTCCTTCACACCGGTTACAAGGAGCCGGGGGCACGTTGTTTTTGTTCGGCCAACACGGGATTGACCAGGAGGGGGATCCGATTGGAACGGCCTGACTTGGCGTTTGCAAGGGGCGTTTGAAATCTCAAACGAATCCTAGGGCCAGAGGGGGTAAAGGGCAATAGCCTGTTCGATAAAACAGACGAAAAAGGGAAAATTTTGCAGGTTTTGCTGTGCAGAATCGAGCACGAGCGTCATTTTCGTTCGAAATCACGAACATTCGTGCCAGCGTGGACGCTGGCAGCCCATGCAGGTATCATTGCGCGCCTCTCCAAGCATCCGTAGCTCAGCTGGATAGAGTACTGCCCTCCGAAGGCAGTGATCATCGGGTTGAGAAGCTCGGAAGCTAGCGGTCAAATAGGTCTCTGCAACAAATACGCACCTGTAGCTCAGCTGGATAGAGTATTGCCCTCCGAAGGCAAGGGTCGTGGGTTCGAATCCCGCCAGGTGCGCCATATCTCCTTGATTTACAAGCCTTTTCCCTAAGGCTTCGCCGATTCGGTACCCGAATCGGTTCCTCCCGCAAAATCTCCCCCCATGCCAGCCGCTATGGCCGCGATGAGTACTGCCCTCTGCGCCATTTATCAGTGGCTTTTCGGGCTGTGCCAATCTTGTGCCTAAACCGTGCCGCCCGGCCTGTTCACATGCCGCGCCTCGGCAGCTGCGTGAGCACTAGCTCCATCGTACCCTGGCCTTATACGAGCAGGAACGATCTCAACCGGATCCAACTGTCAACCCTGGCTCACGCGGCTGCAAGCGGCCGATTCTGTTGAAAAAGTAGCGTCCTCCCCATGCCGTTGGCAAAATTGCTCTGTCAGCGAGCGCGGGGGCGAATAGCATGATGGGGCAGTTACCGGGAGGGCAGCAGCGCCTGTTCTACTCGTT